>JBAYZV010000136.1:0-5192 GCA_041672325.1 Candidatus Izemoplasmatales bacterium | reverse complement strand
TATTTTCCACCCCATGGACTCAGCGAATTTTGAATACATCCTAAATAAATCACCAGCAAAAATGTTAGCTTCATCGCCACCGGCTGCACCTCTAATTTCAACAATAACATTTTTTTCATCATTAGGGTCTTTTGGTATTAATAATAATTCTAATTCTTCTTCTAGTTTAACAATTTTCTCTTTTGAAGAATCAAGTTCAAATTCAGCCATTTCTCTGATTTCTGAATCTTTGTCTTTAGCCATTTCTTTTAAATCATCAAGTTGGCTTAAAACTTGTTTATATTCACGGTATTTAAGAACTGGTTTTTCAAGCTTTGAATATTCTTTAGCTAGCTCGGTAAGTCTTTTTATATCCGTAGCTACCTCAGAAGTACTCATCAAATCACCGAGTTCGATGTATCTTTCTTCTAATTGGTCTAATCTATCTGTTAACATTTTATCCTCTCTTAATCACCGGAATAAGAATTGAATTTCGAGGTTTCCTTATTAAAAATTAATTGGAAATCACCCGGAGTTCCATGCCGGTTCTTCGCAACTGAAAATTGCGTTAAATTCCTTTTGCGTTCATCATCATTATCTTCATCTTTAACATATAAGAATATAATTATATCTGCATCTTGTTCAATTGATCCAGACTCTCTTAAGTCTGACATTTTCGGCCTTTTATCGTCGCCTTTACGTTGTTCAATGCCACGAGATAACTGACTCAAAGCAACAACAGGAACTTTTAATTCCCGAGCCATTTCTTTTAATACACGTGAAATTTCCGATACTTCTTGAACACGATTTCCGCGATAAACGCCAGAACCGCTTAAAAGTTGTAGATAATCCACGATTACTAAATCTAATTTGTTATTTTGTTTTAGCTTTCTACACTTACTTCTTAAATCCATAACTTCAACTGTCCCAGAATCATCAAAGTAGATATTAGTTCCTTTTAAGTTACTAACAGCTGTTTGAAGTCTTTCCCATTCAGTTGAACTTAAATCAGCTTTTCTTAGTTTTGTATTTGAAATAGATGATTGAGAACTTAACAGTCTTAATAATAACTGCTCAACTCCCATTTCCAGAGAAAAGAACGCTATATGTGGTCTTTTTTCTAAAGTTCCAACATTTAAAGCTAAGTTCAAAGCAAAAGCTGTTTTACCGACACCAGGTCGCGCAGCTATTATCATTAAGTCTGAAGGCTGCAGCCCTAAAGTGTAAGAGTTAAGCGATTTATATCTTGTATCAAGACCAGTGACATTATCAACCACTTGTTCTCTTTCTGCTAATTTGTTTATAGTGTCTTCAGCTATCTCTGCTATATTAATAAAGTCTGATGTTCTACGATTTTTAGTGATTTCAAATATTTCTTTTTCTACTTGGTCAATGAAATGTGGAGCGTTTTCAACGCTTTTTGATTTTTCAGTTAACTCACTAAATTTTTCTTGTAATCTTCTTAGAACTGAACGATCTTTTACAATATTAATATATTCATTTAGATTAGCGGTAGATGGAACTACTGAGGCTAAGTTGATAATATATTCTCTTCCACCTATTTTTTCTAAAACATTTAGATTTTCAAGATAGGTTATAACTGTAATAATATCTATAGCGTTGTTACTTTGAAACAGCGAAAGCATTGACTTATATATTATTTGATTATTAGGACTGTAAAAGTCTTCCACTAAAAGCTTATCTGCAATAACATTCATTTCATTGTTATTGAAGAAAACTGAACCTAATACTGACTCTTCAGCTTCAAGACTATATAGTAAAGTTTCCATAATATACACATAAATTAAATCGTAAGGTATTACAATTTAATTTATTACCCCTTCCTATTCTTGTTCTAAAACCTGAATGCTAATTACTGCAGTTACATCTTTGTGTAGTTTAATATTAACTTCATATTTACCTAAAGAATTGATATTATCGCTTAGATCAATTTTACGTTTATCAACTATAACGTTATAAGCTTTTTTTAATTCATCCGCTATTTGCTTAGAATTAATAGAACCAAATAGTTTACCTGATTCACCAAGCTTAACATAAATTTTAATTGGACTTTCTTCAACAGATTTTTTAAGTTCTAGAGCGTTTTGATATTCTTTATTTGCATCTTGTTTTTGTTTTTCAATTTCTTCATTTAAACTCTTCATATTGGCAGCGTTGGCAGTAATAGCATGTTTAGAAGTTAATAAATAATTACCATATCCAGTTGCTACTTCAATAATATCGCCTTTTTTCCCTTTACCTTTAACATCTTTTATCAATATAAGTTTCATGCTTGTGTCCTCCCTAAAACTTTCATTAATTATTTTTTCGATTTCCTGAGATATCTCTTCAGGAGAGCTATCTTTAACTTGAGCAGCTGCATTATTTAAATGGCCGCCACCCCCAAATTTTTCCATTATAATTTGGACATTGAAATTGTTGATAGAACGAGCAGAAACAGCTACCGTTGCAGAATCAATGAACCCTATAGCAAAAGCAGCTATAATATTATCTATTTCCAAAAGCTCGTCAGCTGTTTTAGCTAATTGTGTTCTGTCTGTTACATCTTGTCTTTCTAAAACAGTTATTGCAAAATGGTTATTTACTATCCTTGCACGATTAACTAGATTTGATTTAGTCTTAATATCATCTAAAGATTCTCTTAGAATCAATTTAGCTTTTGCTGGATCAGCACCAAAAAGTCTTAATTTAGCAGCCGATTCAAAAGTTCTAGCTCCTGTATGTACTGTGAAATTGTTTGTGTCAATCATCATACCAGCTAACATTATTGTTGCTTCAAAAGGATCAATTTCCACTTCTTCTCGGAAGAAATCAATTAGTTCCACCACTAATTCTACTGATGAAGATGCATAAGGTTCTACATAGTTCATCAGCATATCTGTAATCGCATTGTCTAACCTACGATGATGGTCAATTACTACTATATGCTTAGTTTTTTCGGTTAAAACAGATACATTCGATTGTGATGGAGAATGATGATCAACTAATATTAGAAGAGAATCGTGATTAATCTGTTCCATAGCATCTTCTGGATCAATAAAATAATCCAATAATTTAATATATTCTTGATTCAACATATTAATTAATTTTGCGGTTGTTTGATCTACATTGTCAAAATCCAAAACTATTTTAGAATTCTTATTCTTAGTCAGCGCCATCTCTAATAGACCAACCGCAGCTCCTAAAGCATCTAAGTCAGTGAATTGATGAGGCATGATAAATACATTTCCACGCTCAGTGAAAAAATCTTCTAAAGCTCTAGAGTTAACCTTTGCAGATATTTTTGATCGTTTTTCGACAGTATTAGTTTTGCCACCAAAAAATTTAATAGGTTGGTTTTTTAAATTTACTACTACTTGATCTCCACCACGTGCAGTTGCTAATTTAAGAGCTTCCTCAGCTGATTCACCTAATTCTGATGGTGACGCTTCATAAGCAGCTACCCCAATAGACAAAGTTACTCTAACGTCATTATCATTAGCAATCTTGCTGATAACATTAAGGATTGTAAATTGGTTTTTCATTAAATCGTCAAGTTTTTTCCGATTCATCATAATTACAGATTTCTCTGGACGAAGATTGATAAAATAAATATCATTAGTAGAACACCAACTATTCAAAGCGGATAGTAGTAGCCCTTGGATATTCGCTTTTACCTGAAAATCTAAATTAGAAGTTGCCTCACTGAAATTGTCAAGACTCATGACTCCGATAGCATCCGAATAATCATAATACTTTTGCTTTATTTGTTCACGATCTGTAACTTCGAATAGATATATTGCGTTATTCTTAGGATAATGAATTACGTCATAAATCTTGTCGTAAACATTCGCTAGGAATTTGCCTATACGTTTAGATACGTTATCATATAAATCTCTGTTAATTACCTTTAATGTTCGATCAACCAAAGCGTTAGAAAAAATCTCTTTTGCATTAGCGTTAGCATACACTATATTAAAATTATCATCATACAGTATAATTCCAACCGGCATAGATGAAAGAGCTATTTCTTCACTATTGAAACGTCGTTTTTGTAACGACGTAATTTCTCTAATCTTATTTTCTAATTCTACAATTCTTAGAGTTCTAGATTTTGTCTTAATATCGGATACGATAACCCATACTAAAACTATAAGAATCAAAAGATTATAAAAGATAAAATATTCTAAATCAAGATTTAGATAATTAGAAAAACGACCTTCAGGGAGAATGAATAAAAACCCTGCGGCAATTAAAACTACAAAGATTGATGTCCATATAAGAACTTTTGTTGTTTTAGTTTTTTTCATCACGAACCTCGCTTGAATAGATAATAAATCATTATACCATAAAGCCTTGAAAAAATAAACTTGATAACATAGAAAATCAACAGTAAATTTATGCAAACAAAAAACCTACATGCGTAGGTTTTAAATTGTAAGTTTATTCTTTTACGAATGGTAACAAAGCCATGAAGCGAGCTCTTTTAATAGCTACTGCTAAATGTTTTTGATAATAAGAATTCGTTCCAGTGACACGTCTTGGTAGAATTTTGCCTCTATCTGATACGAATTTTTTTAATAATTCATAATCTTTAAAGTCGATATATTTAACTTTATTATCAGTAAAGTAGCATCTTTTTCTATTTCTACGGCCTCTTGCTTTAAATCCTGGTCTAGCCATAATTATTCCTCCTTTTTAGAATGGTAAGTCATCTTCAACGTTGTTAAAGTTTCCTGTATCGATATCGTCATCTTCTTTTTTTGCTTCGTAAGAATCATTATTATTTTGAGATTTTGTGTCTAAGAAAACAACAGAATCACAAACTACTTCAGTAATGTATCTACGAGCATTAATTTTTTCATCCATATAATCTCTAGTTTGTAAATGTCCATCAACAGCTACCATAGAGCCTTTGCCGACATATTTCGCTATGTTTTCAGCCTGCTTACGCCAAGCTGTACAGTTGAAAAAATCAGCGTTTTTCTCATTTGTGTTACTAGATTGAAATGGACGATTAACTGCTAAAGAGAAAGTACATACAGGAATATTGTTTGGTGTGTATCTTAATTCAGGGTCTTTTGTTAGACGCCCAATAAGAACAACTTTGTTAAACATATAAGTTTCCTCCTAAGCTTCGTCTCTAGCTATAATAATATGGCGAACGATATCTTCACGGATTTTCATAACACGATCGATCTCATTGATTGCTT
>JBAYZV010000135.1:0-5202 GCA_041672325.1 Candidatus Izemoplasmatales bacterium | reverse complement strand
TTCCTGATGATAAATACATATCATATTTACGCGCTGCTTGACTGTATGAGAGTTCATTTTCAATGATGTCTAAAACGACCTTTAATTTGAATTCTCCGCTCCATAGTCTATTCTTTTTCTTTTTATCCTTCATATGATGCTCCTGCATATACTTGTATTATAACAAAGTACAACTTTTTGGTATCAGTTCAGATAATCCTTAATGTTGGTAGTGGAGGTTCTTATGGACACAATAAAAATTGGTAGTTTTCTTTCAATGCTTCGTAAAGAAAAAGGATTAACGCAGCAAGCGCTTGCTGATATCTTTCATGTATCTAATAAAACAGTTTCTAAGTGGGAGTGTGGCGATGCAGTGCCGGAAATAACGGTGCTGCTGACCATCGCAACATTTTATCAAATCACTGTAGATGAAATCCTGCAGGGCGAAAGAAAAAAGGCAGCACCCTTTGTGAGTGAAGCCACTACGAAAGTTGAACCCATAGACAAAGTTAATCATTTAAGTAAAATAAAAACGGCCTTAACCATTTACTCTTTATCCAGTATCGCGACCTATATTATTAGTATTTTCCTTTTTATATTACTAACCGCAGCATCTAGAATTGGTCTAGCGTATGGCTTAGCGATTCCTTTAACGATCATAAGTGTGACTGTGTTTTTTATCGGCATCACAATTACTAAAAACGCAAGTTCTTCTACTCTAGAACAAGTAGAACAACAATCTTTAAAACAAAGCATATTCAAATATATTTTTATTTTCGTAAGTTTGATTGTGCTATCTATATCTTTCTTACTATTACTAAGGAGTATTCGATTCCTCTTTCACTTAATTACCTTCATTATTTTAGCGGGTTTAACCCCTATCTATTATTACTATTTGAAGCACAAAATCTTTGAAAGCAATGTTCCCAAAATAGTATCATTTGTGACTAAGTGGACAGCGTTGCTTCGTCCTGATTATCTGATTAGTAGCGTGATTATAGTAGCCAATGTCTATTTCAACCCACTTTATCACATCGCTCACTATGACTCTGGCAATGTGCTTGTTGAAGAAGTGACAGGATCATTTTTCTCCCTATTAGCGACTCGTCCACAACTCATTGGTCTATATCTATCTGCTTTATTACTATTAATCGGTATTGGTTTAGTTATCTTGTCGTATCTTAAACACAAACCCATGTGGCTAAGTTATCTTTTACAAGCTGGAGCGGTTACAGTGGCATTTCTCGTGATGGCAAGACAATACGTTATCGATGACCAGTATTTCTCTATGACTTATGACTCAGTGAACTCGTTTTTTACATCATTTTTACCTTATGTTGCAATTTTCTTGATGCTGGCTATTGCTGATCTTGCGCATCATGTCATCGTCAAACAAATAGGTAAATTCCGGGGATCTAAATCATCACTTTGATAAAATAGAGGAGGTCATTCATGGAAAAAGAATATTCAATTGACGATTATCTAGAAGCTAAGACCTCTTTGCTCTCACTCATAAAAAAATCAGAGAAAGCACTATTAAAGTTAGCCAAAGGAACATGTCTATATACATATTTGCAGAATTGAACATAAACTTTCTATTTCTGATGCATATCATTGCTGGAAGAGAAGTTTGAATGGATCAGAAACAAACAAAGCTGAATAAAGTTCAAAATGCGCATTTTTTCAGCAAAAAATAAGAATATTGCTGATTATTTTCTTTATTTTCTCTGAAGAATACTTTAAAGTAAAAGTAATCATGTATAATTATCACTTTCAAACACCCAACCAAACATTTTGTTGAGTCACATCAACGTATTGTTGATATGTTTTTTTTGAATGGGTAAGTACAATGAGGATGAAAAAAGGAGCAAATTATGGCATTTTCAGATAGATTAAAAGAGTATAGGACGATTTCTAATATGACTCAAAAAGACTTAGCAGACAAATTATTTGTTACTCCTCAGGCTGTATCTCGTTGGGAAAATGGTGAGGTTGAACCATCCATTTCTATTATTGAAAAGTTGGCAAATATATTAAATATTTCTGTAAATCAACTCATTGTGTCTGAGAAGAACACGTTTTCAAATAAAATTAATATTGAACGTGAAAATGAAGGACAAGAAAAAACACACATAGAACCTATCGAAAAAGAGATTAAACCTGTCCTTGCTGTATGTGAAATTTGTAATAAACCCATTTTTGAATCATACGGAATCGTTCGTGGAACACGAACTCTCCATCGTCATACTGAAAAGTATGTCCACTGTCGTAGTTGCGAAAAAACAAGATTAGCTAAGATAGAACAAGAAAAAATTAGAGTTTCAAAAGAGCGCAGAAATAAGTCGTTTTGGCTAGGGGGCTTAGCCGCAGCAGTTGTCCTCTCTGTTGGATTAATTGTAGCTATTCCCACTAAAGATGTTTTCAACATCGTAGCCGCAAGCGTTTTACCAATCTTTGTATACACATTTATTTCATGCTTGATATTAGATAATAACTTCATAGGTGAGATGACAATGGATATATTTAGTTTCGGCTTCGTGAAGATGCCAGGACTAATTTTTACCTTAGACCTAGATGGTATTTTATGGCTAATCACCGTTAAATTAGGTTTATTTCTTCTCTCCATCGTGATTGCCAGTGCTTTTGGGATTCTTGCTTTAACCCTAGGGTTGGCGCTATCTATATTTGTTTTCCCGTTTGCACTTAAAAAGAACATAATAAATCCAGGATTATAATCAATTTTTAATAGAAAGGAAAAAATGATGAAAAAGGGAATTATTACTTTTGTTGGTTTATTGATGATCAGTTTAAGCCTAGCTTCTTGCGGCGGTGGCGAGAGTAACAGTGAAACGCCATCCTCTTTTCAGGAAAATGGATATCAAATTGTTTGGAAAAACTATGATGGAACCGTTTTAGAAACCGATGAAAATGTCCGTGAAGGGACTTTACCAACCTATAATGGAGCAACTCCAACAAAATCGGGAGACGCACAGTATAGTTATTCTTTTGCTAGTTGGACTCCAACAGTTTCCCAAGCAACAAGTAATCAAGTCTACACGGCTACGTTTACCACAAGCATTAATCAATATATCATCAGTTTTGATGTGAATAATGGGTCTCCAGTGGCTCCAATTACTGCCAATTATGGAACACAAATTAACGAACCCACAGCGCCAACAAGACAAGGCTATAGATTTGTTGCTTGGACTAGTGATATTACTTTAAATAATGAGGTGATTTGGCCAATTACACTCACAGAAAATCGCATGGTCTATGCAAAATGGAACGAACAAGTTCCATATGGCACATACTTAGAAGCCCTACTAGAGAATTACTCTATGAATCCTTTAAGTTATGTTCCAGATAGTATGTTGCCCGGGGCTAATTTAGTGACGGACCAACAAGCATCGCTAAATTTTGAGAATAATACGAATGTGAGCGCGATCTCATATGTCGGCCATGGCGATCAATGGAATATGGTTTTAACGAACATTGAACAATCTATGGTGTTTTTTAACTTGCTTTCTGTAGTTGATAGCATTTCCGGAGCTTCAATCGTGGCCTTTAACAATTACTTGGATTCTAATCCGGCCGAAGCAAATTCATATGAGTTCTTGTCAGGAATCTATCAAGTGAGTATCCTTTTTGAAAATAATGTTTTATCCTATGTACTTGACTATACTGCCAATCTGCCAGTTTTTGGTGAACAAACTATTCAAATTGCCTTAACTTTCAACATTCAAACATTTGCCAAAACTGGTCGTGTCCAAATTGGTAATGCGCACGCCTTACGCTATGAAATGACAGAAAACAGTTACAAGTTTGCTATTAAATATCTGGGAGTCCGTCGTGCTTATTTTGAGATCAATCGCTCTCAAAACGGCAACGTTTCCGGAAAAATCTTTGAATATCTTGATGTCGAATTAGCAATCATAAGTAGTGCTGCTCAATTCTATATAAGTGATGACTATGTTTCTGTTGTTGGAAATAAAGCTGACGGAATGATGGCTTGGACAGGCTATATTAATGAAGTGTATCTTGTCGATTCCGGAATTATGTGTGGATATGAAGTCCGAGAAACATTAAGTTCAGTGACATATAACACACTTTGGTTTAATCTTGATGATATCATGGGAATTTCCTCAGTGAAAAAGGCAGCTGCACCGATTGAAAACGCGAACCCTGATTTGGTTTATGTTAACGGAAGCGCCAATGTGTTTGCCACTAAAACTGTTGGTGGCTTAAATCTTAAAAGTCTTTCTAGACGATTTGACATAGAATTTAGAACTCAATTTTTCTATTATATGAACGGCGAAGAATTAATGAAAGTTGCTCTTAGTGTCCCTATGCTTTTCGTTCAACAAGAAAATTACAGCACACTCAAGGCCGATATTGAAAGTACAAATTCTGGTGTTGTGTCTAACTTCGCGGTGACATTATCTGCCACTCATATTAATAAAATCACAAGTGATTATTCAACGCTTATTGATGCCTTTATCTTACAAAAAGATAGTTTCTCTATCGAAATGATTATTTCATTTATTGGTAGTGAGTCATAACTTTCACAACATAATTTTTCATTAAATAGAACTCCTTGACTCCAAGTCAAGGGGTTCATTTTACGGATTTTCATTGTAGGTTATGTAATTTGCCATAGAAAGGAAAAAATGTATGAAATCTCTACAAAAAATTCATCATTTCTTGAGCGAATTCAATCAAGATTGGTCTTTGAAGCCAAAATATTTTTTTGGAAATGTATTTAAAAATCATAAAAAAACGAACGAAGAAGTTTTCATAATCGACAAACACTTGAAAGCCCCGTGGCGATGGAGTCGTATTCTCGCGTTCTTTACTTCCATAGTAATTCCATTATATTTTGCTGTGCTTTGGTTGGGACCTATTCCATTTCCTTGGCTTGCACTTATAGTTGCTATGACAATTCCATTATCTATTATTTTGCTTATTTATGATCTTACCAAAATAGAGAAGATTCAACCAATTCATTTAATCGTTATCTTCTTTGTTGGTTCGACTATATCCCTTTACGTAACAGGATATTTGTCTATCACGACAGGGATAGAAGGGCTCGATATTTTTCTGATGTTGTTCCGGTTTTTTGGACCGACTATTTAATAACAGCACCATTATATCAACTAGCGGTCCTCCTTGTAAGTCTGACATTTGACGGAGAATCACCGAACCTTACGACGATGCGTTCTTCGT
>JBAYZV010000134.1:0-5215 GCA_041672325.1 Candidatus Izemoplasmatales bacterium | reverse complement strand
TGTAATTGATGCTGATGAGCCGTTATAAGCAGAATCTAAATATACATAGTAGTTAAATAAAACATCATCAGCATCAATTACAGTACCATCACTAAATTTAGCACCATTCTTGATAGCTATTTCATATACTACATAATCGCCTTCTTCATAGTTTTCTTTTGAAGCAAGTGTAGTTAAGTTATCTGTGTAGAATATTGAGTAGCTTTGAGCTACTGTTGGATAATCATCACCAGCAACAACAGCACCAGTTGGATCCATTGTCAATAAACCAGAATTAACTAATCCTACTACATCACCATCATAAGCTGATGAATAGAAGAATGGACTAAAGACACCATCCATAGTTGAAGACTGGAGTAACAATGTATATGTGTCATTGACAACTCTAGTTTCATAAATTGGAGTCTTTGCTGCTGTTGTTGGAGTATCAGTCACAACAGCAGTTGTTTCATTAGTAGTTTTGCCGCCGCATGCTACTAGCACTACTGCGAAAACCATTACAAAAACTGTTAACAATAATTTTTTCATATTTCTCTCCTTTTTTAATTTCTATACTTTATGATTGCAAATAATCATTAAGCTCAATCTAATGTTACTACTATTAGTTCGGAAGTAGTAATTCCCGTGATAGCTGTGTAATCTATTGTTGCGGAAGATTCAGTTATAACTGCATATTCTGATCCGATAGCTACAATTTCACCTACATAAACAGGATGATTAATAACATCTGTAGAAGATGCTTCAAAAGTCATTTCAACACTAACATCTGTTATAGTTGTTGTGCCTTCTAAAACTGTACCAACAATTCCAGCAGAACCCAATGAACAAACTACACTAAGTGCGTTTGAAGTAGTAGATAATACTGCTTTAACATTTTCAACGTTTACCCCTCTAATAACAGCGTCTTGTGCATACGGGAATAATGCTGAAATAACGATAACGCCAGCATCTTCATTGATTGTCTTTTGAAGATTCTGAATATTCAATGTGAAGTTTGAAATAGTATAACCAAGCGATATAAATTCACCTGTAAAAGGAATAATTGTTGCACCTATTGATGATTTAACTTCAAATCCTAATGGTGATTTATTATTAAATGAAGCTCCATTAAGATTAATGTCGTTAACCAAAACATAATTACCATCAGGATTATTAACTACATTAGACAATCCTTTAGCGCTAGTGATACGTGTATAAGTCCCTTCAATCATGTATGCATATAAATAAAGTTCAGTTTGATCTTCTGGGAAAACATCAGTGTAGAAATTCCAAGGTATATATTCAGTTTCGGAAGTACTCCAGTTGATGAATGTATATCCTCCGTATAAAGGAATAGTTTCTAATTTGCCAATTGTTTCTCCAGCTACTAAATCAATCGCTGCTGTATTTGTATCATTTTGTTTAGTTGTTATCTCAGTGACTTGTCCACTCTTTTGAACATAATATACAGTCAATTTCTTAACCCAATGAGCTAATAATGTCATATCTGATGTAACGCGATTATTCTCAAAATCCCAATAAGTAATGTCTGCGTTATATCTTGCTAAGTCATTAGGAGTTTCTAGTTCATCGGTAGGAGTAAATATAAACCTATCATCTATTCTATAGCGATCTAAATCTTGGTGTTCAACATTCTCTGAATCATATAAATAATAAAGTTGATCAATAAGCACATAATCACCTTCATCTGCTAATACAAATAAGGTATCGTAAAAAATATAGCCGCTTTCTAGACTGTATCTATCTAAACCTTCATCTGCTTCTGTATATAAATAATATGCTTGTTTGTATCTTAATATTTCCGCGAAAAGAGTCTTTTCTTCTTCACTTAAATCGTTGAATTGTAAATAACCAACATAGTCAGTTAACTCTGAAGGAGCATAGCCACCTTCTAATTCATATACTTCTAGATGATTAGCATCATCTGAATCATAAATATAAAACCCTAAACCGTTACCGCCATCAAAGAAAATGTACTCGATAGTTTCAGGATCATCTTCTTCTGATAAAGCTTCAACATATATATAGATTAAAGGTCCATTATCATCTTGAACATATCCATATACATAATCGCCTTCAGGGTCTATATTATAGTATCCATTGCCAACTTCTGTATCTAAATAAACATAAGCTCCGTTAGGGTTAGGGGCATATTCAGCGTTTTCTGCTAAATACCATCCTTTTAATGCGTATCCCTCACGATTAGCAAGTCCTAATGAAGATACAACATAAGGATCTTCAGTGTATTCTGCTAAGTACTTTGGTATCTTGCTATTTTCTTCAACTTGTAGTTTTCTAAATGTATAAGTTTTATTTCCTAAATAACCACCGTTTCCATCATAAATAACGGTATATTTTTCGTTTTCATCTTCATCTTCGCCACCACTACAGCCGACTAAACCAAAAACAAAAACTAACATGAAAATTAATAAAACTTTTTGAATTGAAATCTTTTTTAAAAATCCGATCATTTTAAGCCACCATTTCTGCAAATTATTTTTACTTTTCTTTGTTCCTAAAAACTTTTTTAAACATTATACTATTGTAAGCCAGTAATTTCAAGGCAAAACGTAAATTTTCCCTATTTTTTTTTGTTAAATTACTAGCAAAGCTAACATATTCAAATTATTAACTCATTTTATCACTTGATTCTTCAAATTACAAGGCTATGAGCGAAATCAAGTGAAATTTTTAAAAAATATAATTATTGTTTCTTTATAAGTGTTATCAATCAAAAAATCAACATTTCTACTATCTTGTCAATATATACACAGCAATTGCTGCTGCCAAAATCACAAAGAACAATACAAACTTAGTTTTCTTTATTTGTTCATCGCTTAAAGGAATATAACCTTTATATCCACAATGTTTACAAGGTTCCTTTCGACTCGCTAACGGTCTATGACAACTAGGACAACGGTAAGGTTTTGATAAACTTTTAGGTTCTTGCTTACTTACTTTAGTAGAATCAGCATCATCTTTATTGTATATATCTTTTGTTTGCTCAAGAAATTCGTTAATTTTCTCTTGTTCTGCTTTTTTAGACTTAGTCATTTGTACCTCCTTTGTATTCTTGTGCAAGTCCAACGCTTTCTTCCAAAAACATCTCATATTTTGCAAAGTATTGCACTCTAATCTCATTCTTCTTTATATCCTTTTTTGATAACTGTCCATATGGGACTCTTTTATCTCTAAAAATAATTTCATCATATCGAACTCTATAATTCGGTCTTACATACCAATATAAATTATCTACAGGAATTTTTTTCTTCAAATGTCTAATTTCATTATCCTTATATATAGGTGGTAAAAAGGCATAATATACTACCAAAGCTATCAAACTTAAAAGCATCAAGCCATTAAATATAATTTTTCCAATTGAGACAACAGAATCATTAAGTAATGTATATAAGGATATAGTAAAAATTGAAATATAAGCTAAAAGTACAATCACGGCTGTTGCAATTGAAAAATCATAAAACTTCTTCTTCATCAAAAAACCTCTCATCGATTAAAAATATTTAAATTACACCTTCATTTAACCACAAAAACAAAAAAAAAACAATACTTCTATAATTTCATAGATATACCAGCTTCATCAAGCACTACATATTTATATAAGTAGAGCCGGCTATAAAAACAAACCGGCTCTATATATAATTTTTTGTATTTTTTTTATTGTTCTGAATTAACTTGTTCGATAATTTCTATTAAAATGCTATCACTTGTTACATTAGCCATTGAATACTCAACTTCAACTCCGTTTTCAATTGAAAAATATTCGCCATTTATACGAGTGCTTAAAACATTATTCGTACTGATTAACAGACAAGATCCATCTGGTGAATATATAGCTCCAATTGAAGAAGCTCCACCACTTGAATTTTTGCCTATAACAGTTGCGATACCCTGTTCTTTTGCCATTGAAGCCATTAAATTAGCAGCGGAGAATGTAACGCTTGAAGTAACAATAAACCAATTATAATCATATGCAACATAATCACTTTCAATATAATAAGTCACTGCAGATCCATCGGCCGGATTTTGAGAATGGTAAACAATTGGTTCTTCTGTCATGTACCCAAATATTCTCAATACAGCACCTAAGTTACCACCTGTATTATAAGCTAAATCTATAACAACGTTTTCCACTGTTGCAGGAAGTCCATCTAATATAAGTTTAACTGCATCTGGCGTTTCAATTTCAAAACCTTCTAAATAAATAATCGCTGTTTTATTATCATCAATTAATCTAGCTGTTGCTGGAATAATTGGATTTCCATTTTCATCACTTCCAAATTTTGCAATAAATAGATCCTGAGTATCCCATAATCCTTCATAGAAATCTAAAACTCTAGGTCCTAAATCGTTTAGATACAAAGTAATATCAAATGGTTCTTCATAATAACCTGTGAATACATGTGAGGTATGTAAATCATCTAACTCATTCGCAATATTAAAGGCCTTTGTATACATAAGCAGATCAGATCCTGCAACAATATCCTTAGCATGAGCTGCTAAAACTTCATAATAAGAATCCATGTCATAACGATCTCTTAATCCATAGAAATAGTCAATAGATAAAGCCAAGAAATTATAAGTTGCCCAACGAACATCTTTAGGAGCAGTAAGCTGGTTATATGAACTTGTTCTGATTTCTTCTAATAAAGCAAGTCCTTCTTCATCCGGACCACTAATTGTAAAAGTATCAATCCCCCATAATTTGTCACCGTTATAATATACATCATAATAGATATTCCCAGCAAACAATAAATTAGCTACATGTAAAGGTAACAAATAATATGTATTTTCTCCTTCAGTATGAACTAAAAGGTCAAAATTATAGAACCCTAATGGAATAACAACCTCTTGACCATCAACATAATCAGCATCAACATAATTTAAACCTTCACCGTAATCTGAGGATGTTTCTGCAACATAGTTTTCAAAGAAACTATAATTATTTACAGTAAAAGTATTTTCAGTAAAATCTATAACTGCCCAATAACTTTCTGTAACCATAGAACCATCAAAATCTTCAAATTCTACACTATAATCAATTCTCAATTTGTCTGCTTCAGGAGTAGTAATTGTAATTAAACTTGAGTCAATCGCTCCATTAATTAGATTTATAAATGTTTCAACATCAACATACGGAACTGCACCATTATCAGCAAAGAATATACTTACAGCATCTTGATTAGGAACTACATAT
>JBAYZV010000133.1:0-5295 GCA_041672325.1 Candidatus Izemoplasmatales bacterium | reverse complement strand
TGAGATTGTATAAGCTAATCTCATTTTAGGCATCTCTACTTGTTGAATAAAAAGATTCATGATTAACACTTCCTTCCTTTATAAGAATATTATAACATATATAATCAGCTAATAGTAACTAATGGTGATGTCCTTGATGTGTTGAATTAATTTCAATATCTTCGCACTCAAAATTGTCACATTGGTCATCAAAAAATTCTATTTGAATTGTAGAATGTAAAATGTTTAAATCTTTTAATCTTTTTTTTAGATTAATAGTAATTGTAGCAGCTTCTTCTATACTTACTTTGTGACTTAATCTAGCATGTAGCGTTGCGATCGGTACGTTTCCTTCAATTGACCAAAGATGAATGTGATGAATGTTTCTCACATATTCTTCTTTACTAAGTTCTTCTTCAATTTTTTTTACAGAAAAACCTTTAGGAACTTTTTCAAGAAAAACTTCTAGAATTAATTTCATATTCCTAACTACATGTACTAGTATGAATATACTAAATAATAATGATAACAGAGCATCTAGAATTTTTATGTCGAAGAAGTTCATTAGTAAAGCTCCAATTAATAAAATAACCCAACCAAAAACATCTTCTAAAAGGTGTAAAGAAATAGCCTTTTCATTCATACTTTTACCTTTTGAAGCATTTAGAGCTGCTAAGCCATTTACTAATACTCCTACGATTGCAAAATATATCATTAGCAAAGCGTCTATTTCTTCTGGGTTCAGTAACCTTTTGATAGTTTCAATGATTACAACCGTGGAACCAATTATTAAAACTGTTGAGGTCAATAACCCCCCTAATAAAGAAAAGCGATAATAGCCAAAGGTGTATTTAAAATCCTTTGCTTTTTTTGATTTTTTTTCTAGATAAATGGCTGCGGCCATTGAAATTGAATCACCTGCATCATGAACAGCATCTGATAGTAAAGCGATTGAGTTTGTAAGCAGACCACCTATAAATTCAAAAATTGTAAAAACAAAATTTAGAATAAAGGAAATGAACATTCTTTTTTCTGATTTCATAATATTCTATCCTCCAATAACGTTTCATTATAATTTTCTACAGCGGCAATTATAATGAAAAATATCACCATAAATTGTGGCATGTAGTAAACATTATCAACCATACCGTGGATATTAGCTCCAATAAGAGCGATAAATAGTATTGATTTTTCTAGTGTCCATTTGTTAATAAACATTTTAATTATCACTACTGCTTGCCAAATTAAAGCAGCTAAACCTACTAAACCAAGAGTTGCGATGGTGTGCATCACTGTATTATGGTAAAAACCAAAATATGTTTCAGTCGCTCTAGCAAAAAGGCCAGCGCCAAAAACTGGATGAGATTTAAATTTTAAAAGAGCTTCTTGCCAAAGGTCAAATCTACCATTGTCAACGAAGAAACCATTAGATAATCTACTCCAAATTGTAATAAAATTTTCTCTTGTAAAGAACCCTACTGCAAGAATAACAACCAAAGTTATAACAATATTAATAATCATTCTTTTTGTAAGTTTATATCCATATAATAAATAAATCATTAAGAGAATAAAAGTGAAAAAGAATGCAAGAATTCCACCACGAGATAAAGTATAGAATAGCATTACTATTTCAAAAGCTACTATTATTAAGAAAATAATATTAAATTTATTTTTCTTAATGTAATAGAATGTGGAAGAAATAAATATTATTAAATATGTAGCAACAAAATTAGAAATCCCCCAACCTAAATCTAGGTTTTTTGTTTTTAAAGCTAATACAACATCTTCAGCTCTTAAGTAGAAAACTAAAACTTGAAACGAAATTAATACTCCTTCAATAACAAATAACTTGATCAAAAATTTTAAGTTATCACCAGTTAAACTTCCTTTAAAAAAGAAATATATTAATAAGTAAAATAACCCAATTACACAATAGAATAAATAATTCATATCAACCTTATCAGCATTAATCATTGATAATAGCATTCCTATAAATAATAGTGTTAATGGAAATAAAAGCTTACCTTGTAATAGTTTTGGTTTATACCTAATTAAATGAACTGCAAATCCAACTATCAATAGTATAGGTAAAACATACAAGTACGTCGGAATTATGTCTAAAGACCACTCAGTTTGACTAATCATAAACAACATGTTTAAAAATATTGGTACAACCATAATTCCATTTTTATTTGTACTTAAAATAACTAACGCAGCTATCGCAAAAACTGGCATTCCGATATGTTCTAATCCGAAATACCAGAATACCATTGTAATTACACTTAAGGCTATTAAATAACCTGTACTTTCAAAAATATTATGTTTTGTCATCTTCTTCACCAAATTAATTATACTCTATATAACTAATAAATCGATAATATATTTTAATAATTAATTATTTTTTTGATAAATCATTCTGTCATAAACGTGTGAAAATCCCATTTTTTTATACAGTTTTTTTGCGGTTTTATTATCCAAATCTACATGTAAAGATATATTCCCGTTTGTAACGTTAATAGCTTCTTTAATTAGCTCTGAACCAAGTCCTCTACCTTTACTGTTAGGTTTGATTCCGATATAGGCTAAATGATATGTCGGAATAAATTCTTTAATACCCAAGTTAATAATAATACAAATGCCATCAATTTGTTCTTCACGTGAAACTACTAAAATATAACCATCCTTCATCGCTAATTCTACAGCTTCTAAGGTTTCTCTTTTTGAATCAGAATACTTATCTAAATACTTTTCCACATAATCAACTAATTCTTTTTTATTAACTTCAGAATAATCATTAATGTGTTTAATATTAGTTCTTGTTGCAGCAGAATCTAAAACAATAACGTGTCTACCGTCTTCTATTAACTTGTTATTTAAGTCTGTCAAAAAAGCAGCAAAAGCTATACCATCTTCTGTTTTAACTTTAAGATGTTCATGCTTTTGGAGTAAACCCATTGCTTCATTTATTCGTGTATCGTTTACATCAACTAATCTATCAGCAAATGTTTGAGACTTATCTTTTCTAGCAATCGAAATTAAAGGTTGTTTTTTTTCAGAATTAATATAATGTTTTAAGAAGACATTATGATAAGCTGTATTCAAAAGTGAATCATCACCATGATAATAAACATTATTTATGTCACCCGGATAGCGCAAGAATAACTCCTCCGCTATTTCCTCCATCGCAATTAATGATAACTGTTTAAAAATACTTTCATTTACTAAAAAAGCTTGGTTATTAATAGAAAGATTTAATAACACTTCATCTAAATCTTTCTTTTTTACTCCAACTAGATTTACTAAAGATTCTTCAGAAAGCATTTTTTCTTTCCAATTTTCTTTTTTAAAAAGTGGTACCAATAGAGTGATGTTTTCTATATTGCATAATCTAATCATCGCTTTTAGCAATTGTTTATTACCATCAATAATTATAGTTCTTTTGCTTTTTGCTAGAGCTGCCTTCGTTATAACTTCTGCTATTCGATCATATTTACTATGAGTTGGATTATTACCTTCAATCTTTAAATATATCTTTTTTACCCCTAATATTTTTTCTAAATTAGTTGCTCTTATTAGTGGGGTTTTTCCTATGTTATTCATACTTATCAATCCTTTCATATAAAAAACGATGACATTTGTCATCGTCATATTATACCATAATTAAAGACATATTCAAAATCTAGCTCTTAAATCCTTAATAATCACTTAGCCTCTTTTCGCCTTTTATTTGTTGAAAACGAGAAATATCTTGAGATACTTCTAAAACTCCCAGATAATTGTTTTCATCATCACGAACTGCATAATAGGCAATATATAGTGTCTGTCCTTTAAAGTTTATCCAAAAATCTTCAAAATCTTTTCTTTTAGCTTTGAAATCTTCTATTATTCCTTCAACAATATGTACACTCTTAGGTGGATGGCAGTTTTTCACTAATCTGCCAATTACAGATGGCGTTCTTGGAAAATGACGATTCTTACTTTCATTGTAGTATAGAACGTAATCGTTTTTATCAACAAAGGTAATATCTAATGGGAGATGATTTAGCATTAATATTAATTCTTTTATGCTCATTTTACCCGTGTTGCTAGAAAAAAAGCCAGTTGACATTAAATCTTTTTGGGTTTTGATTTTTTCCAATTTATCTTGATTAAAAACAAAACCTACATCAATGCATTCATTATAGATTTCATTAAGTTTATCTATATCTAATAATTGTTTCATTACTGGCAGAAGAATTAATTCTTCTTTTTGGCAGATTCCAAAAACTAAGTAATGATAAGTTCCGATTTGTTTTATTAGTTCTTCTTCTTTACTGTCTTCTTCTTTTAGTAGTTCAATGATTGTTTTTAAAAGTGATTGTGCATCATCATGTAATTCCCATAAAACTTCTAAAGGCTTATTAGATGGTATCACTTTTTCTAAATTTGGAAAGATAATGTTTTGATATTTTATAAATTTTAAATTGAATTCATTACATTTGTAAAAAATATCTAGCAAGTCTTTCTTATGCAAACAAATTACTTCTTTTTTGTAATATTGTTTTATTTTTGCTAGATGATCTTGAATTATTTTATTTTCCTTCAATAATTCATTAAATAATTTTGCATCTCCTAAATCTGAAAACCTACTTATACCTTTATGAAAGACATTAACAAACCGATTTGCACTATTTTTAATTTCAGAAATTGTAAGTGTGCTATTATCACTATAAAAATCCAAATAGAATATATCTAAAGGATTAAGTGATAGTATCTCTTCTTCATACTCTTTGTAAATCTTTACTTTTGTTTCGGTATTGTCTGTAGCAAGTATTCTTCTCATAAATTCATTTACTTTTTCTACTCGTTTATTGTTATACTTGAATACTTCCATTCTTCACCTCTTCATTTTTTTACTAAATAATAATTTATAAAATATAAAAAATAACTTATAGACAAAATGAAAGACTTAACTAAAAATGAATACTCTTCACTTAATTTTTTTTAAATAAAAAAGAAATAAGAATAATTTAATTCATAGTTGTGACAATTAATATTGTCACAAAAAGTAAGTATTGAAAATAGCAAATTAAATAGTGGAAAAGTTAAATCATTAAGCAGGACTAAAGCAAAACTTTTTGCACTAATATATCCGAGAGAATTTTTGGTATATATTCAGAACTAAAAAAGATAAAGTTTTAACATTAAGTTGTATACTAAACTAGCCAAAATAATAGCTACAAAATAGCTGTAAAATAATTGTAAATTGCAGAATTTTTTGATAATGTATATGATTTTACATAACATGTATTTTTGTCCAAGATCTGTGTCAAGACT
>JBAYZV010000132.1:0-5312 GCA_041672325.1 Candidatus Izemoplasmatales bacterium | reverse complement strand
TAACGAACTTACTGAACAAGAAATTCTAAATTATTATATCTTAATGTACAACTATGTTTATGGTGTTTATAGAGATGTTTTGCCTATAGAATCAACCAAAGAAGAACTTATAACTTTAGATAATAGTTACTTATCATTTAATTTTGATGAAGAAAAAGAAAAATCTTCTACATTAGCTACATACATCTTTGAAACTATATCACAATTAAATGATAAAGTTTATTCTTCAAAACCACAATCAATTAGTTTTTCTTCTTCTACTTTCTACTATATGACTTATAAACTAGAAGAACCAACAAAAGATAATTTAGGAAAAACTATTCTAGACCTTGTGGAACAATCAATTCAATTACCACAAAACGTTGTTGAAAGTATTGAATTACCAGCAACTGGGGAATATGGCGCAACTATCACTTGGGTATCTGCTGATAAAACTGTAATTGCTAACGATGGTACAGTTACAACTCCAGCTGAAGATACTCGTGTTGACTTAAGTTATACAATTAAAGTCCTAGGGGAAACTAGAACTGGTAAAATAAATGTTAACATCTTAACAGAAGGCACAAATAGCAAAATTCCTGAATTAACTATTACTTATCCAACTTTAAAAGCATTAATCGATAATGATGATCTATATAATTCTATCCGTGACAAAATAGCTAATGACAAAATATATGGCTCTGATGCCAATACAAATGTTAATAATCAATTAACTGCTTTAAGAACTGAAAAAGGTTTTATAATTTATGATTACTATTTAGGTATAGATTATAAAGAAATTGATAAAGCGTATGAGAATAAAAATAATGGAAATAAAACATTAGTTGCTAAACTTGATAGTACATTAACAAGCGATGAACCATATGAAATAACTGCTGATGATTTATTTAACTTCACAATTACAAAAAACCCAGCTTTATATACATTGCAAACTGCTCAATTCAAAGAATTATTATATTCTGAATATTATGAAGAATCTTTTGGCGAACAAAAGAATGTTCTTAAGAACGATTCTATTAGAATGGATGAAATGCACGCTGGAGTTACTAACGCTAAACAATACTATCTTTATATGAAGAGTATGTATGCACAATATAATATGGAGTATCCTTATAAATCTTTCCTAGATTATGCTTATACACAATATGGCACTAAAACTGAAAATGCTTTATTGGAATACTTTGTTGCGACAGAATTAAAACCATATTTAATAAATAAAGTTTTAAAAGAAATCGATATCGTTGATGCAATGTATCCTATTGTAGAAGATAATTTCGATAACTACTTCAGTCTTGATGCAACACATTTATTAGTTTACATCGATTTTGATGAAGACGGAAATTCTGATAATTACAAGGATTATCTTTCAGAATTAGGAACTGCAGAGCGCGATAGTCTTAATAGTATGTTAGCACGCTTGGAAACTGCTTTAAATGCATTTGAAGAAGACTATGAAGACTTAGTTGCTGAATATCTAAAAGCTTCAAGAGATGATGAAACATGGGGCGAATTCAAACAAGCTGGAATTCTTCTTTTGACACAAGATTTAAATACAGTTGATGAAGAAGATTCAGAAGTTACACATTCATTAACTTACAGTGGTGAATATGGTATAAAAGATTCTTATGATGAAAGTTTTACTGAAGCTTTAGTTGATTTATATCAAGAATACAATTTGCCTACTAATTTGGATTTAGAAGAATTAGAATCAGACCTAATAGTTACTAATTTTGGTTTACATTTAATCTTAGTGCAAAAAGGTGATGATTTCGAAAGATTGTCAGCTAAATATCCTGCTAGTTCAGAAAATGCTGATCAATATGATGAAGCTTCATATAATGATTCTGATAAACCTACAGTAGAACAATTAGAATTGTACGCTACATATAAATTTTATAGCTTAATCTATGATTTATCTAACGCTGATGTTGAAGAAAAATATGGAATCACTGTTCCAAAAATTCCAACATCCGTAAGTAAAGCATTAGACTTCTACTTTGATGAAATACTAAATCAAGTATATGTCTTAGGTACCGCAAACATTGAGATAGCTAATCTAATTAGCCAAGGAAACTTCTTAGGAAATGAAGAACTAGGACTTAATGATTCAGAAATAAAAGCTAATTTAGTGGCTGTTAAAGACGCTTATTATGGTGCAGTTTTATCTAAATACTTTGAATAAAAATAATAATTATATATTGTTTTTTAAAAGTTTATATAACGAACTATAGAAATCACCGGATGGTGAACACTTTATAAAAAATTAAAAAAAGAAGATGTTAGTATTTATTTACTAGCATCTTTTTCTATTCAAAATAAGATGATCACTAATTTGTTTCAAGAAAGGTAGTTTAGTAAGTCAATACTTTATAAAATACCATTCTAAATTAGTTAATGAAGAATGAAGTGTATCGACAATTATCCTTTAGTAGTATTCTGGTGTGTAATAGAAATTAACCGTATATATTTAACAAATTTTATTCTATTTAACAATTAGAAATTACTATTCAAGAATACGTTAATATTTAAAATAGCCAGCAATATCAACCTATATTAAAAGGCTTAACTCCTGTGTAATATAGGAATCAAGCCTTTGATTTTATACAAAATTAAATTTATTTATAACTTTCAGTTGAAAGAGATCAGTTCAAATCTGTCTACTTTTCAGGATTCTTTAAAAAATATTATTCTTTACTTAGATAATTTATGTTTATAGTATCTTTCACGTTCAAGAACCCCAATAGGTCCTGTTAAATCGCCATTTTCAACTAAATCTAATTCTTCTCCAAGAACACATGCTTTTGAATCAATGTTATCAATAAAATGAATCATTAACGCTTCAGCTATATTAGGCTTTTTAGGTGAACCAAAATTACCGTAATAATGATGTGAAAGCATAATGTGTTCTAACAACATCACTTCTTCTTCATCTTGATAGTTAAGCTCTTTAGCTACTTCATTAATCAAACTTACTCCCATAGCTATATGTCCTATAAGTTTTCCTTTGATTGTATAATTACTTCCTTCATAGGAATCAAATTCAAATATCTTACAAACATCGTGTAAGATGATTCCTGCATAAATTAAATCTTTGTTTAGCCAATCATATACTTCTAAGAATCCTTTAGCTAAATGTAACATTGAATGAGTGTGATAAGCTAATCCTGAAATATATGCATGATGAAATTTAGTTGCTGCTGGATATAAGAAAAAATCTTCTTTATTATCTTTATATATTTTTTCTGTGATATCTTTGATAACATTATTTCCAATATTGGAAATAATTTTATCAATATCTTTAATTAATTCTACAGTATTAACAGGGGCGTGGTTATAAAAAAATTTCATTAATTTTTCTTTTTTTTCATCTGTTATCTCTGTTTCTGATAATTTTTTAAATTCTTTAACCTCTAAATGTATTTTTTCTTTAAAAACAATTCCTTCTGTTACAAAAAAATAAATTTTATTTAAAGACAAGTTATCTTCTTGTTTCATTCTAACAATTGCTGTTTCATTATCTTCAGTAATAACTATTACTGGATAAGTTTCATAGGTAGACTCATTTATTTGTAATACTTTTGCAAAAAATTCATACTTTCCTTCTGCTTCAAACAAGTTACTCATCTCCTTTCTTAAATATGTAAGTGCCTATTTCTTTAATACGGTATTGACCTTTATCTACAATCTCAACATTTGAAGAAGCAATTAGTAATTCATATTCATCAGGAATAATAATTGTTTCTAATGTTTCAACAGGTTTAAAAACCAATAATAGATTACATGTATCATTGTAATGTACAAATAGCGATCCTGATTTTAGATTTATAATTTCTGTTTTCGCTTCTAAATCACTAGTTGCTCTTAATTTAAAACAAATGTATTTTTTTCTAATCTTTATTAACTCTTTAATAAAATCTATATCCTTATCATGTTTATCTCTTAATGACCAATCTAATTTATTGATGTTATCCATAGACTTATATGAGTTTTCTTCTTGCTTTTTCGTCCGGTAAAACTCTTGGCCCGAATGAATAAACGGAACCCCTTGAGAAAGAATCACAATAGAAGTAGCTAATTTTTGTTGCTTATAAATTTTTTCTAAATCATCAGTCATAATCAAGCATTTATCAAAAAACGTTGAATTATCATGGCACTCCACATAATTAATACTCTGAGCAGTATATTTAAACATATAACGATTTCTTGCACTACCAAGAATCATCTCTTTAACTATTTCGATATTATCTACATTACCTGTTGCGTAGCCTGGTTTTTTGGGATAAAATGTTGAACCTTTTATTGTCTCTCTGAATGTATCGTTGAAAAAGCCAATTGTCGGCATTACCTTTTTATTCTTCATATGAGCCATTCTATCAGAAATATTCGACGAATACATGTTCCACCCTTCACCATAAACAATAATGCTTGGGTTATAATCATGTATTTCTAACATAAGTTCATTCATGGTTTCGTAATCAATTAATCCCATTAAGTCAAATCTAAATCCATCAATTTTATACTCACTAGCCCAAAAAAGTGTTGAATCAATTATTAGTTTTCTTAACATTTTTCTATGAGTAGCTAAGTCGTTAGAACAACCCGATACATCTGTTTTGATTCCGTTTCTATCTACACGATAAGCATATCCTGGCACTAATTTTTCGAAAGAAAAATTAAGGGTATCATAAACATGATTGTATACTACATCCATTACGATTGATATATTTTTTTCATGTAGCTTATCAATCATTCTTTTAAGCTCATTAATCCTCTTATAAGGATCATTTGGGTCTGAAGAATATGAACCCTCAGGCACGAAGTATTGAGAAGGATTATATCCCCAATTATACTTTGCATTGGGTTTTAATTCGTCAACACCTTCAAAATCAAAGAATGGCATCAATTGGACGTGAGTTATGCCTAATTCTTCTAAATAATCAATTCCGACAGTTAATCCCTTTTCAGTTTTAACACCTTCTTCGATAAAACCAAGATATTTCATTTTATTTACAAATCCAATTGACTCATCACTAGTGAAATCTCTAACACTGGTTTCATAAATTATAGCATCTAAAGGATTCCCGCTAAAACTGGTTTTATGATTAATTTGATAAGTTTTGCTGAAATCAATAACATAATTATATTCGCCATTAGCATTTGAAGCTTTTGCGTAAGGATCTAAAACCATTTGTTCTTTACCATTTACATAAACAAGATAGCGATACTTATAACCGTCTAAGTCACCATCTATATATATTCTCCATACACCAGCTATCTTGTTTTTTAATTCAAGAAAGTTAGTATTACCTTCC
>JBAYZV010000131.1:0-5360 GCA_041672325.1 Candidatus Izemoplasmatales bacterium | reverse complement strand
ATATTCTAACTGAGTTTGATTGCACTATAAATGATAATTACATCATTAAAGGAAATAATTTAATCGCTTTGTATAGTTTATTACCTAAATATGAAGGGAAAATTAAACTTATTTTTATAGATCCACCTTATAATACACAATCTGACACATTTAAATATAATGACACTTTTAATCATTCTACTTGGTTGACATTTATGAAAAACAGATTAGAAATAGCAAAAAGATTATTAGACCCAAATGAGGGAGTTATTTGTATTCAATGCGATAAAAATGAAGATGCTTATTTAAAAGTATTAATGGATGAAGTCTTTGTTAGAGATAACTTTGTTAATTCAATTTCAGTGCAATCATCTACACCATCTGGACTAAAACTAGCTCATAGGGAAAAAACCATTATCAAGACAAAAGATACTCTTTTAATTTATAAAATGAAAGATTTAAAAATTAATCCACAATATGAAATAGAAAACCAGTTTGATACTCACTTCAACAAATATTTTGATAGAGAAAAAAATGAAGTTAGAAGTTTAAAAGAAGTCATTGTAGAAAATGGAATTTATGATAGTAAGGTTCCTTTTTATCAGTATGACTTATCAAATAAAGTGTTTTATGATTTTTTAGTAAAACATCAAAATGATATCTTTCAAACAGGTAAAAGTATGCCAGAAGATATTAGAAAAATAAGCTTAAAACCTGAAAATAAAGATGTACCAATAAAATATAATGATACCGGAGATGGAAATGAACAATATGCTATTAATGGAAGAAGAATGTCATTTCTAAGACAATCAATTAAAGAATTTGATATTGGTGGTAAGAAAGTAGAAAGAATAGGAAAACTATTATGTGATTTATGGGTGGATATAAACTTTAACAACACTCAAAATGAGGGGGGAGTTTCCTTACCAGCAGGTAAAAAACCAGAAGCTCTATTAAAAAGAATAATAGAAATGTTTACCGATGAAGGAGATTTAGTTTTAGATGCCTACTTTGGTACTGGAACTACAGGAGCTGTGGCACTTAAAACAGGTAGAAAGTTTATTGGAATAGAACAATTAGATGATCATTACGAAAAAAGTATCACAAGGTTGAAAAGTGTAATAGATGGTGAACAGTCTGGAATATCAAAAAGCATTAATTGGCAAGGTGGCGGTTCTTTACTAACGTTTGAATTGAAGAAACTGAACCAACATTTGATAGATAAAATAACTAATTCTAATGATGATTCAATAAATACAATATATGAGGATATTATAAAGTCAGACTTTATTTCCTACAAGGTAAGAATTGAAGATATTATTTCAAATAAAAAAGATTTTACAGATTTAAGTTTAACAGAGAAAAAACAATTTTTAATTGAAGTATTAGATAAAAATATGTTGTACGTAAACTTAGTTGATGTTGATGATGAAAAAATGAATGTAAGTAAAGAAGAAAAAGAACTTACAATTAAATTTTATGAGGTGTAAAAATGTCTTTCTTATTTGAAAATATTGAAAACTACAAGAGGTTTTCTGGAGAATCAAGAGAAGTTCCAGAATACATTTTAAGAGGTCTTGCTCCTGGTATTAAACTTAGAGATTATCAGCTGAAAGCATTAGAATCATTTCTAATGTATGTTGAAAGTGATTTCTCAAAAAATAAGCAAATATGGAATTTATTTCATATGGCAACCGGATCAGGAAAAACTGTTATTATGGCAGCTTTAATATTGTATTATTATAATAAAGGATATAGAAACTTTTTATTTTTTGTTAGGAATATAAATATTATTGATAAAACTATTGAAAACTTAACCAATCCAACGTATTCTAAATATCTATTTGCAAACCCATTAGAAATAGAAGGAAATAAAGTTAGAATTAATAAAGTTGATAACTTTCAATATACTGATAAAGATGCTATTAACATTTGTTTTACTTCAAATGCGGGTTTGCAAAATTCACTCAGTTTAATACCATCAGAAAACAGTTTAAGTATAAGTGACTTTGAAGATAATAAAGTTGTAATGTTTGCTGACGAATCTCACCATTTAAATGCTGAGACTAAACATGGCCAATATTACTTTGAAGATGAAGAAGATAGATCTTGGGAATCTACCACAATGAAAGCTTTTAGAGCTAACAAAGATAATGTACTTTTAGAATTTACTGCTACTGTAGACTTAAAAAATCCGTATGTTAAAGAAAAGTATAAAGATGTTATAGTATATGATTACCCATTATCAAGATTTAGAGAAGAAAAATACTCAAAAGATATCATTTCATTGCCATCCACAGATGATTGGATGAAAAGAGTTTTTATTGCCTTATTAATTAGTCAATATAGATACAAGTTATTCCAAAAGATAGGCTATAACATTAAACCTGTTATAATGATAAAATCAAAAAGTATTAAAGAACGAGATGAATTTTATGAAAACTATTTGAATTTTTTAAAAAATAGCTTTAATGAGTCTTATTTAAATGAAATTAAAGAAGAGAACAAAGGTAATCCTATGTTTATTGAAATGTTTGATTTTTTTGAAAAGCATGATATTCAGTTAAGTAGTTTAGTAGAAGAAATTAAAATAGATTTTGCACAAGAACATTCAATTAGTATTGATTCAAATAGACAAAAAATCACAGCTGAAGAATCAAAACTTTTAAATTCATTAGAAGATATTGATAATCCGTACAGATTGATTTTTGTTGTAGATATGTTAAATGAAGGCTGGGATGTTTTAAACTTATTTGATATAGTTAGACTATATGATACGAGAGATGGAAATTGGCATAGAAATGGCACATATGTTCCTGGTCGAACAACAATATCTGAAATGCAATTAATTGGAAGAGGCGCTAGATATTATCCATTTAAGATAGAGCCATGGCATGAAGAAAATAAGAGGAAATTCGATAATCAGATTGATAATCCATATAGATTGTGTGAAACATTAGTTTATCATTGTACTACAGACAATCGATACATTACAGAGATTAGAGCTACTTTAAGGGAATCTGGTTTAGTTCCAGATATTGAACCAACTAAAATAGAATTAAAAGTTAAAGAAACTTTCAAAGCAGAAAGATTTTACAAATTAGGATATGTTTTCACTAATGAAAGAGTTGAAAAAGGTAGAGATGAAATAAATGAATTACCGCATAGATTTAGATCTATACCAATAGAATACAATATAACTCCTAAAACTAGTGGAATTCTTTCATTGTTTGATTCTACAGAAACACTTAAAAACTCAAAAGAAAAGAAAATAATTAAAATAAAAAGTATTCCTAAAAATATTTTATTTAAAGGCATTAGACAATATCCTGCATTAAGCTTTAATAAACTAATTACTAAGTTTCCTAATTTAAATACTATGGATGAGTTTTTATTAGACAATAATTATTTAGGAGATATGATTATAGAATTAAGTTATCCACAAGATTATAATTATTCTAATGATGATTTATTAAATGCATATTTGAAGTTGCTTGAAGAAGTTGCAAAATATATAAGCCGAATTGAAATACAGTATGAAGGGACACAAAAGTTTAGTGAAAAACCGATAAAAGACTTTGTTAAAGATATTACAACCTATAGAGAAATTGCTCCTGGTGCTCAACAAGGTTTAGGAGTGGCGCAAAAGGTTGATTTAAGCTATGCTTTAGATCTATCTGATAAAGATTGGTATGTATATAATGAAAACTATGGAACGTCAGAAGAAAAAAGTTTCGTAAAATACTTTTCTAAAATAGTTGATGATTTTAAAACTAAATATGAAAAAGTTTTTTTAGTACGTAATGAAAATCAACTAGGTATTTACTCGTTCAACACTGGAGAAAGATTTGAACCTGACTACTTGTTATTCTTAGGAGATAAAGAGCTTGGTAAGAAATCCGTTTTTTATCAAATATTTATTGAACCAAAAGGTAGTCAATATTTAGGTCATGATGGCACATTTACTACTGGAAAAGAAGGATGGAAAGAACAATTATTAAAAGAAATAACAGATAAAAAAATTGAGCATACTATTTTTTATGATAGTAGTGTATATAGAATATGGGGGCTACCATTCTATAATGAATTAAACACACTAGAAGAATTTGATAAGGAATTAAAGAAGTTTTTATAAAGTTCAATTTTAAAATAATTTTAACTTTTATTGAAAGGGGATAATTAATGGCTCATAAATCTAATACATTTTTAGAATATTTAGAAACCGATAGATTTTATGATAGAATTTATAATTCTATTTTTTCATGGGCGACTAAAAACAAAGAACATTTACTGAGTAGAATAAATGGTTATAATGTCAAATATATTAATAGTATTTTAGATGTTGAATTAGATTATAAAAATGTATGGATCGATGATAAAGAAGGAACTAAAATAGACTTTGATTTAGCAGTTGAAATTGACGTTGAAGTTGAAGCTGTTGCTGGAAAGAATAATGATAGAGACTCATATACTTCAAGGCTGTGGGTCAATGTTTATTGCACAGGCACTTTAGCTAAAAAACTTAATGATTTTAGAATTATTGGTGTTGAAGAGTTTTATAAATCAAGACCAACAAAACCATTATCAGGCGATTTTGTTCCTTTAATGAGAAAAAGCGAATATGATGATTATGCAAACGAAATATTAGAAAAATATTATTTTAAATTCCACCCAGAAGCTAAAATAAATCCTATTGCGATTGATATTGAAGAGTTGGCTAAAAATATGGGATTGAATATAATAACGACATCAATTTCAAAGGATAGAAATATATTCGGACAAATATTTTTCAGTGATGTTGAAATAGAATTATATAACGAATCCAAATTAAAATATGAGAAAATAAAAATTAGCAAAAATACGATTTTAGTAGATAACAAAGCTACATATCTTAGGTCGTTTGGATCAAGAAATATGACAATTGCTCACGAGTGTGTACACGCATATTATCATAGGAAAACATTTTTATTCGCTCAAATGTTTAGCAAAGACCTTCATTATATAGAATGTCAAATAGACGGTACTATGAAAAACAGCAAATCAAACACAAGTGCTGAATGGATGGAAATTCAAGCAAATGGTTTAGCTCCTTATTTACTTATGCCTAGAGAGTCATTTGAAAAGCACGCAATTAATTTATTAAAGCGCCATTATCATTCAAATGAGATTGGCTCTAATGATATAAATTTAGTTATTGATGTACTTGCTTCCACTTATGGAGTTACTATTTATGCTGCAAGAAAAAGGCTTATAGATTTAGGATTTGAAGAAGCTGTAGGAGCCTATAATTGGATTGATGGTCGTTATGTTAGACCATATACATTTAAAAAAGGATCCCTTGCTTACAATGAGACATTTACTATAAGTTATAAAGATGTTTA
>JBAYZV010000130.1:0-5422 GCA_041672325.1 Candidatus Izemoplasmatales bacterium | reverse complement strand
CGAAACGGAAAGAAGACGTAAAATTCAGGAGAAATATAATATTGAGAATCAAATTACACCAAAAACAATAATAAAGAATATACCTGAATCTATATCTATTAAGATTGATGGCGATAAAGAAATATATGACTATGATAAACTTAGTAAAAAAGAAATTGAAAAGAACGTTTCAATTTTAGAAAAACAAATGTTGGTTTACGCGAAAGAACTAGATTTTGAACAAGCTGCTCGCTTGAGAGATTTGATATTCGAAATGAAAAAGAATTTATAAAATTAATTTAAAAATTGAATAAATTAATTAAAAAAGCCAAATTTTTTGGTTTTTTTAATATTTAAATAAAAAAAATGATAAAAAGTTGTTGACAGAGATAAAAAGTTTGATATAATGAAGGTGTGAATTGATAATATTAATTAATTTACGGATTATAATCAAAAATATTAATTTTAACACTTTAAGCAATCGAGTTAATAAATAAGGAGAAACGGATATGAAAGAAAAATCAAGAAAGCTAATTGATTTACTACGTTGCGGAGATCATATAAAGTCTAGTAATGTTGAATCAACACCTTATGGATATTGGGAGATATATTATGATGACAAAAAACATAGTCAAAAACAACAAAAATTATTCTAAATATATTTGGTTAAGTGTCACATTACTTATTACTATTGGAATATTTTCGATGTCTTTATTTTCTGGAACTGATTCCGCTAATATGAGCCTTGGCGTAAGTTCATATGTTAAAAAGATATTAGATTCAATATTTGTTAATAATAATGTACAAATGGAAATATTAAATACTGTTATTCGTAAAGCAGCTCATTTATTTGAATATATGCTTTTAGGTGTTACGTACTATTTTACTGCTAAAAAATGGAATTTATCGATACTTAAGGTTATGGTATTAGGATTAATTACTGCAACAGTTGATGAGTTATTGCAGAACATACCATTAGATCGTTTTGCCAGTGCTTTAGATATCTTTTTATTTGACTTTGGGGGCTTTATTTTAGGGTTTGGGTTCTTCTTGTTAATCAATAATAAGAAGAAGTTAAATGAAAGAGAAATTTTAAAACTGCTAGACGAAAACAAAATTAGTGTAAAAAAAGCGTATAAACAAATTTACAGAAGTGGTAATGTTATTAGGTTTACCAATAGGGCTCATTTTATCAAGTTGAAAATAATTATTCCTGACGAAAAAGGAGTTAATACATTTTTAAGAATATTATTCTTTTTGCCATTTCCAATATTTATTTTAGATTTAGTATTACCGTTTATAAAGATGGATGGCATGGGTATAGATAAAATAGGTTTAGATTTATCAAAAGCGGATATACTTAAGCTAATTAAAAGTAAGGGGATTAATATAGTAGTAAATGCTTCATCAAACGAAAGAATAATTATTAAAACTATATAAAAAAGGAGAAAGATTATGAAAATGGATTTTAAAGATGACTTAAAAAGATCAATTGAAGAAGAAATTAAGAAATCAATAAATTTAAAAGGCGGTAAGCAAACTACAAAGAAGTTTCCTGTAATATCAGAATGTCCCGTATGTCATCATGATTTGGAAGTAGTACAACTTGTTTGTAGCAATTGTAAGACAGAAATCAAGGGGCAATTCACTCTATCTAAATTTAACTATTTAGATACGGATAAATTGTATTTCATTGAAGTTTTCGTGAAAAATCGCGGTAATATTAAAGCGATTGAAAAGGAAATGGGATATTCATATCCGACAATCAAAAAAATGCTTGATGATGTTATTGTAGGTTTAGGATATCAACTTGATGGTAAAGATATAGTTGAAGAAGAGAAGTCAGAAGAAACAGAACCCAAACAAACAAGGGTTGAAATATTAGAAATGATTAATAATGGCGAAATAACTGTAGACGAAGCTACGAAGTTATTATCGAAAATAAAATAGGGGGAACAAATAATGGAAAAAGATAATTTAAGACAAGAAAGAATGAAGATACTAGAATTATTATCAAAAAAAATAATAACTGCAGAAGATGCTGAAAAGCTACTAGCAGCTTTATCAGCAAATGCTGACAATGATGTAATTGAAAATCCTGTTGCTGTTAAAAAAAATCAATTTAGAATGTTAAAAATTTTGGTAGATTCAAGTGATGGAGACGAAGTTAGAGTTGAGATTCCAATTGAATTCGCAAAACTTTTAAAGAGCAAAAAAATTATGAAAGTTGATACTGATGATTTTGACATTGATATAGATGAATTGATTGGTATGATTAACGCTGGCGTTATTGGTGAAATAGTAAATGTGAAGTCAGCTGATGGAGATATTATTAGAATAGTTGTCGAATAAAGAGAAACCATTATGGCTGAAAAAACAAATGTTTTTAAAAACAAAAATTATGCTTTGTTGTTTTATGGTGTTTTAGTATCAAATATAGCTCATATATTATTTAACTTTGTGATGAGTTTATATGTTCTCAGAGTAGCTAAAGAAGTTTTTGGGGACGTGTATGCGCCATTAGTCCAGGGAATATATCTTGCAGTATCAGGGATAATATTAGTTATTTGCATGCCTTTTGGTGGTGTTTTAGCTGATCGTATTAATAAAGTGAAAATAATGTATATAACTGACTTTTTGCGTGGGTTTGTAATATTAGGTGTTGGTTTGCTCATATTTTTAGACCCTTCATCTTCATTGAAATTGACACTCTTATTTATAATGAATATAATTCTAGGTATTAATTCTGCATTCTTTAATCCGGCAGGCGGATCGTTATTAAAATTCATTGTTAGCGAAGAGGAATTACCACAAGCATCTAGTTATTTACATGGTTCTATGAATTTGCAAAACATAGCTGGTTTGGTAATAGGCGGAATAATGTTTTCGGTTTTGAATGTGTATGTTATTTTTCTTATAAATGGTTTTGCGTATTTAGTATCTGCTGTGACAGAGGTGTTTATACGGTATGATCATAATAGGCATCTATCAAAAGTAGAAAATCCAAGTGTTATTAGAGAAATTAAAGACGGTGTTAAATATCTATATGGTTATAAGCCGATGTTTAATCTATTATTGATGGCATTAGCTATAAATTTCTTTATTGTCCCTATTATGAATAATGGGTTTCCATATTTTATTGATTATGGGCTAAGTATTGAAGATTCATATTTATTTAGTGGATTCTTGTCTGTTGAAAATTGGTATTCTATAATTCTTATTTGTTTTTCTGTTTCAGGTATCATTATGGCGTTAATATTGGCTAAAAGAAAGAAAAAAACAAGTTATGGAAAATCGTTAATCAATTCTATTATTATGCTAAGTGCAGCAATTGTATCGATAGCTGTGATAATGATTTTGTATTTTCTAGAAGTAATACCTATTAATATGACCTTAATCACAACTGTGTTTGCATGTCTTTTTGTGGGAGTAGCAAGTACTTCATTTAATGTCCCAATACAAATAATTATGCAAAATAAAGTAGATTCAAATCAATTAGGAAAAGTTGTTAGTGTTTCAAACGTTATGTCTCAAGCATTAATACCATTTGCTTCTTTATTAGCGGGAATCGTAATTAGTCAATTTTCTATTGTTGCATTGTACGCATTATGTGCAACTGGTATTGTATTCGTAGTTATTGCTTATTATCGCTCGAAAAGTTATTGTGAACTATAAAGCCAGAGTCATTCTGGCTTTATTTTTTTGAAAATAGGGCATTCTTTCCAAAAATGTGTTATAATATATAAGGTATATGTGCTTTTTGTTTAAACAATAGGAAGGAATAAAAATGTCGGAAAATAATATTTTTGTTGTAAGATCAATAGACTTAACACATGATGGATTGGGTGTAGCCAAGTTAGAAGATGGTTACACAGTTTTTGTGGAGGACTTGTTAAAAGGTGAAGCTGCTCGTATAGAGATTATTGAAAGAAGAAAGAATTATGGTTTTGGTAAAGTTGTTGAGAGGCTAAATCGTAGCCCTTATCGTCAAGCGCCTAAATGTAAACACTTTTCTGATTGTGGCGGTTGCGAATTGATGCATATGGATTATGATGTTCAAGCAGCTTTTAAAAAATATAGAATTGAATTAATGGCGAAGAAATTAGACCAAAAAGATATTATTGTTGAAGAAATTACAGCTATGGTTAATCCTTATCATTATCGCAATAAAGTAGAAATTAAGTTTGCTCAAAGCGAAAAAGGAATAAAAGCTGGTTTTTTTAAAGCTAAATCTCACCATGTAGTTGATTTGCAAGAGTGTCATATAATGCAAAAAAAGTCTTTTGAATTGTTGAATCTAATTAGAAATTTAGCTAATCAATATAAAATCGCTGCTTATAATGAAATCACTAACGAAGGTGTTTTAAAATCAGCTGTTATTAGGGAATCAAGCAAATATAAAGAAATTTCTATTCTTTTCAATATTGCAACAGATGAATTTCCTAACGAAAAGGAATTTGTAGAAGCTTTAGTTAGTAATGTTCCTGAAATTCAGGGAATCGGTATCAGTAAAACAATCGATGAAAGTATCCTTTCTGATGAGGAAATTAGAGTGGTTTATGGCAGAGACTTTATTAGAGATGAAATTTTAGGAAAACAATTTGAGATAGGGTTTAGATCTTTCTTTCAGATTAATACAATGCAAGCTGAAAGATTATATAAGAAAGCTATCGAGTTTGCACATTTTACTGGAAATGAAAGAGTGATTGATGCTTATTGTGGCATCGGCTCGATTGCATTATCGATTGCAGATAAAGTAAACAAAGTTTTTGGTGTCGAAATTGTTAAATCAGCAATTACAGATGCAAAACGAAACGCTAGAATTAACGGAGTAAAGAATGCTTTATTTGAATTAGGGCATGTTGATAAGGTTTTGGATAAGTGGAAAGGGTTTAATTTTGATGCTATTATCGTTGACCCACCGAGAAAAGGATGTTCAAAAGATTTGCTTAACATAATAATTAAAATGAAGATTCCAAAGATTGTATATATTTCATGTAATCCAGCGACTTTACAAAGAGATTTGGAATATCTTCTTAAAATGAATTATCATATTAATAGGATAGCTCCTGTAGATATGTTTCCTCAGACAGCTCATGTTGAGTCGGTCTCATTGCTTTCTTTAAGAAACGCTTAATTTAGCCATTTAAAATATATAAAATAAAGCATTTCCCCTCTTAACACGAGTGAAAATGCTTCTTTTTTTTATTCGCATATAGTGACGAATGCTTCTTACTGTCTGTGGAAACATGTTATTGACTAAAAACGGCTTAATTTATTGTGTGTGGGAACATATTATTGATTAAAATTATATTACTACAACCCTGTAATTCATTGATTTAGCGTGCTTTTTACACTCATATGTTCCCACAAAGATAGGTTTAAGTTTTATGAACTCCTTTCTCTTTTTTGCGAACTCCAAATCTGAGTAGTTCTTGATTCC
>JBAYZV010000129.1:0-5459 GCA_041672325.1 Candidatus Izemoplasmatales bacterium | reverse complement strand
ATTATATTGATCTTGAGCACGTCCAGTAATCAATACATCTGTACTTAATTTATCAATTTTTACAGTATATTCAAATGTATCAGGATTAAATGTAAATGGATAAGCGACTTCTGTTTCACTATTAATGACCTTCAAGTCCTCTAAATAAGCATTAACATTCAAGTAATCAATAGCTATTGTATAAGTTTTTACTTCACCACTTTGTGATTTAACATTGATTGTATAAATATTCTTACCTTCAAATAATCTATTTGTACCTAAATCACCAGACACTATTGAAAAAGGGTCGTGTGAAGCACCATCAATAGTAATATAATCCACAGATTGATATGGAATCGAAATCTCATAATATGTTTTATCAGGAGCAAAATCAGGAATCAAATCACCATTTAAAGTAAGACTATCCAATTCATTATTTTCTAATGCTTTTTCTCTAGTAACTCTAATAACATAATCAGATGTAGTATTTATACCACTTTGAGATACTATATAGGCTTCAAAAAGAATTTCATCATCAACAAATATCTTTGTACCCGTACCATAAGCTGTAGCTGTTTCAGTTCCAATAAATAGCGTTATAGAATTCACGTGATATGGAACAACAACTTCATAATTATAAGTATTTGGTGAGAATAAGAATTTAGCATTTTCTGTACCTAAATAATTAACGCCATCACTACCTTCTAAACTAACTGTGTTCATCGTTGTACTATTAGATAAATTAACATCCTTGTAAACACTTATAGTATAAGTTGTAGTTGAATCATCTTGTGCTCTAACTGTAACTTCAAATATATTATGATAATCACCGTCTACTTTAGCTTTTAATACTTTATAACCATTCCCACCTACCGAAGCAAACTCATCATTAGCTTTACCATCAATAATCAACGAATCAACTAAAGAGCCTTCTTCTAAAACAATAATATATTCAGTAGTCGAAGGTCTAAAAATAGGACCAAAATCAATAATCTCGTTTGTAACAGCATCTCTAATTTCTAAAGACTTAAGCGTTGAATCTGTACTAACTTCTTCTCTAATAACATGAACTTCATAAACCTTACCTTTTAAACCATTTTCAGATATAGCATATACTTCATAAATGTTTTCTCCAACATTTAAATACTTAATACCAGTATTGAAAACAGTTGCTTGAGGATGAACTATAGCCCCTATTTCAACATAACCCACTGTATAAGGAACACTAACTTCATATCGAGTTCTATCTGGGTTATATTCATAATTCATATCATAGCCAACTACATATAATGAATCAATATCATTATCACTACTTAATCTAGATACGATTAATTTATATGTTGCGATTGAGCCGTCTTCTGCGATAACTCTAACGTTAATTATATTTGTTCCAGCATCTAAACTAACTTCACCTAAATCACCAATAACATTTGCATATGGATGATTTGCAACGGCTGAAACATTAATAGAAGAAACATGCTCGTAAGAAACTACCAATTCATAAGTGTACTTATCTGGACTAAATCCATCTACTGCTACACCATTAATTAACAGTTCTTTTAAAGTATTATCTGTACTAGGCGCTTCTTTTACAATTGTTATAGTATAAGTATCTGATGTTATAACCCCACTCTTAGATACTAAATAAAAACTAATCTCAGTAGTTGTATTATTCAATACATGATTTCCACTACCGATAATTGAAGCTCCATTAAGATTAGTAATTGAAAGGTTAACACTACCTAAATTGTAAGGTACAGTAACCGTATATGTTTTTTGAGCAATACTAAAAGCTTCTATTACATCGACGCTTGTACCTAAGTAATTAGTTGTTTCGCCAAACAATGATAAATAATCAATTGTAATATCATCTTCTGGTTGAACATCTCTTGTTACATGAATCTCGTATGTAAGTCTTAATCCACTTTCAGCCACAACATTAATTGTGAAAATTTCCGTTGTTTGACTTGAAGCAGTTTTTAATGTATAAACTCCTAAACCATCAATGCTTCTTACATATTCACTTGAAGCAACTCCGTCTATAAGTATTTCACTGACATTATCAGATAAAGTGAGTGAAACTGTGTATTTTAATGTATTAGGATTAAACACTGGATCATATGTTAAAACTTCATTTTTAACATTATCTTTAATAATTAAATCCATTAAAGTTGCATCATTAGAAGCTTCTTTTCTGGTAATCTCTACTGTGTAGACAGTGCCTTTAGTGCCTAGTTCACTAGTCGCATATATTTCTAAAAGATTTGTCCCAACATTTAAACTAATAGTTCCATTACCTGATATAGTTGCTTTTGAACTTGTTGCACTAGCTAGAATTTCTATATTGTCTACATCAAATAAAACATCATCTAATGTTAAATAGTTACCTTGAAAATTGCCAAACATTTCTACACCGTTGATTAAAATTGATTTTAAAGAACTATCATCACTTTTCCTGTTAGTTTCGATAATATAAACATTTGGAGTACCATCTTGTGCTGTAACTACAACATAGAATTTTTGAGTATCATTAACAATAGTTTTTGTACCTGTACCTGTTAATGTTTGAGTATCAGTTATATCTGTTTCTATACCAATAGTTCCAATTGTATTTGAAATTTCAAGATAATGTTCGTTTTTAGTAACATCTAAATCAATAATTTCACCATCAATAATCACATATAATCTTTCAGCAATATTGTTATCATCTGGTAATGATCTTGTTACATCCATTTGATAAACGATTGACTGATCACCGTTTTCAGCAATCACTTGGAAATAAACTGTCTTAGTCTCACCTGGTTCTATTTTATATAAATCTCTACCAATAATTGTAGCTTTCAAATGAGCTTCAATATCCACAAAGAATGAAGAATCTTTGTAATCAATCACTATCGGTTCTTGAACACTAACTGTTTTATCAAAATTAACTTCATAATTGTTGTTAGAAGTTGATATTGATATGTCTTTAATCTCAACATCATTACTTAAATAACTTGAATCACTCTTAATTACTTGAATTTGGTAAGTTCTTATATCACCATTTTCAGCTGTAACTTTAACATAGAAATCATTTTGAATTACACCAGCAATTGATGTCAACAAGAATTGTCCTGTACCACTAGGATCGCTACCATTTTCTGCAGTAGCAAATATTTGGATAGAATCTACTTGAGAAGTCTTGTCTAATATTATTTGATAGAATCCAGTATCTTTATTAAATAATGCATTATCAAAAGGCAGAATATATGTTCCGTCAGTAACATATAATTCTGATAAATAATTGTTATTATCTTTTTCAAGTCTATTAGCAAATATTTGATAAGTTAAACTCTGTGATTGATCTTCTGATTTAACAGTTACAGTAAATATATTTAAACCATAGTTAACTTGAACAACCCCAATATCCCCAGAAATAGTACCATAACTTAAACTTGAAATTACCGCTTTAATATTTAATGTATCAATACTAGAAGATATATCTCCTAAATCATATTGGTTAATTGCTTTATCATAATTAAGATTAAAATTATCGACGCTAAGTGAAATCAATTCAACTTCACTATTGATAACTTCTATATTAATAAAATATGTTCTTTGTTCACCACTTTCAGCAGTTACATAAATCTTTAATTGTTGTAACCCCGGATTTAAAACTACTTGATTAATATCACCACTTACTTTAGCTCCTAAATGTTGAGCAACAGCTTTAACATCAATAACCGAAACACTTCTGTCCACCTTTAAAGTGTAAGTATATTTGGTAGGACTAAATACATTATTATCCACTAACAAATCTACACCATTATGTTTAACAGTTAAACTTGACAATAAGTTGTCATCACTAGGTTCCGCTCTTGTAACCTTAACTTCATATTCCAATGATGCAGTAACACCATCTTGAGCAATAACTTGAAATTTAAGTGTTACAGTTTGACCGGAATTAATTGTAAATGTGCCATTTCCTATTACTATTGCATTTTGATTATTAGCAGTTACATTTAAAGCTATAACTGATGTTTGATAATCTAAAATCACTTCATTTTGCACTTGAGTTAGCGGATTGAAAACAAGATATTGATTTCCAGCTAAGTCTGTTAAAGTCACTCTGTTAATCGAAGCATCAGAACTTAAATTAGAACCTTTTAAAACTGTAATTGAATATGTTTTTTGAGCTCCGTTTTCAGAGGTGACTGTAATTGCAAATGTTTGATTAATTTCATCATTTTTAATTGTTAAAGTTTGAATGTCAGTATGTCCTGACAGTGTTTGTCTTGAATCTAAAAGAGTAGCTTGAATATCAATACTTGTTAATGTTGATGTATCATCAAGAATAATTGTATAACCTGTACGATTCTTATTAAATAATCCTTCTTCAAAAGCAAGAACACTTCCATCACCTAAAACTACTAAGTCAGCTAAAGATGTGTCTGAATAAGCAACTGTACGATTCAAAATGATTGTATATTCATTACCCTTTGTTCCTGCTTCAGAAGTTGCGTATACTTTAATTCGCAATTCTCCATCAACAAGATTAACTTGTCCAATGCCTGTTAAATTTGCATATTGGTCTTCTAAAACGGCACTAATTAGTACTGATTGTTTATCAAAACTATATGGTGCTATTTCATATGAATAAATGCTTGAATCAAAACCAGGAATTTCTACTCCATCAATTAAGATACTTGAAATATTATTATTATCGTTAGCCCTAGTAATATTAATTCTATATGTTTTTGAACTTACGCCATCTTCAGCTACAACGTTTACAGTAAAACTAGTAGTTCCGTAACTTAATGGGAATGTCCCAATACTTCCAGATACAGCTGCATGAAGATCAGGATTTGCCGTTGCGGAAATTTTTATCTGTGATACATTTCTGTCGACCCTTAAATCGTATAATAATATATCTTTATCGAATAAGCCATCTAAATAGTCAACACCATTTTCTGTTGCAGTTAATAGATTTAGTTCAGCTGTTGTATTCGCGTTATCTTGATATATTGTGTAGGTATAAACTTGACTTTCTTCACCAAATTCCGATCTCGCTTTAATTAAAAATGTGTTAAGCCCTGATTTCAATATATGATTACTTACTTCACTTACTACTTTACCGTTAATGATTATTTGTGCGCTACTATCCTCAAGCAGCACATTTAAATTAATTGATTTAGTACTATAAGATACATTACCTAAATCATAAGTAAGGATTGAATCATCAAATATAATGCTTTCAAAACCATCAACGATAATATTGGAAATATTATAATTATTATTTTTACGAGTAATTTCTATAATATAATCATTTATATCCCCATTTTCAGCTGTTACAGTGACTTTAAAAGTATGAATAGTTTGAGTTAATGATTTAGTTCCTGTACCAGTAATAGTTGATCTATCTAATGGGTCTACACTAGCATTAATAATCACTTCAGTAATATTATTATCTAATCTTATTTGATATAGATAGTTGCTGGATC
>JBAYZV010000128.1:0-5470 GCA_041672325.1 Candidatus Izemoplasmatales bacterium | reverse complement strand
CCGCTCTTAACGGCTCCACTCCCGCTCAGGTCGCTGGGCTTAATCTTACCAAAAAACAAAAACGGAGTTACTTGCTCGTTGCTTAATCATTGTGACTGGTTTTTCATTTTAACTTTACAGTGCCTATTACAACTAGACTTCTTTTAGCTATTAATTTTCGCATGATCCACAAACGCCTTGGTATTCTCGGCCTAAATCCATCCGCATTCTATCCAAAAACAGTCTGTCCTCTTTTCGGCGCAATTCGTTCCGCAACAACTTCAACTGCTTATCCGCCCCATTTTTATTCTAATAGTTTGCTTATTTTCGCGTATAGAAATACACATGAAATGATGATTGCATTGTACCACCCCCTTATATACGAATTTTCACAGGACTATCCTAAAATCTCCAAATACTGTTCGATCCTCTCATCCACATATACCGCAATCAGTTCAACCATTTTCCCGGCATCGCCGTCACGATAATAGGCGTCAAACGCCTCGTAATATTTTTTTCGGTCGGCAAATTTTACATTGATCGGCGGATAACCGTTTTGCATTAAGTCCAAATTCAAAATAAGCCTTCCTGTTCGGCCGTTGCCGTCAATAAAGGGGTGGATTCCCTCAAAATCTAAATGAAATCTCGCGATACGCTCAATGGGGTGCATCGCTTTTTTATTTTGCTCGTTTTTACGAATCAGCTCATTCATATGCGGCTCTATCAAAAACGGCTGAGGCGGCTCGTGAACCGCTCCCATGATTTTTACCGGAATACGGCGGTAAACGCCCTTATCCTCCGGCCTGTCCACTAAAACAAGGGAGTGAATCTGCTTTATTTCCCGCTCCGTAAGGGGGGATAAATCCGAAACAAGGCTTTGCGCATAACCGAAAGCGTCCTTATGACCGACTGCCTCTAAATGGTCTTTTAGCGGTTTTTGGTCGATTGTAATGCCCTCAAGCACCATTGCGGTTTCCTGCAAAGTGAGGGTGTTTCCCTCGATTGCGTTGGAATTATAGGTAAACTCCACAAGAAATTCATCCTGCAAACGCCGCAGCTCGCCTTTTGTAAACGGGCGGCAGTTTGAAAATTCTGCCTTTTTCGCGTCTATAGCCAAAAAAAGTTTACCGAAAGCTTTTGAAATTTTTTTCCCTCTCAATTTTCTGCCATCAATAGGTTTAGTAGCGTTTTCGGGGATCATATACAGCTTCCCTTTTTTAATAACGCCGGGTATTTTATTTTCAGAGCATAAAACGCGGACTCTTCGGGATGAAAGCCCCCATTTTTCAGCCGCCTGCGATACCTTTATATAATTCATTCGGAACCTCCATGTGAAAGCGAATCTTATACAACCTATTATATAAAATTTTAGGAATAGTATCAAGTAGTTTTTTCCAAATATTTCAAGTTATTTTTAAACAATGTTCCTTAAAGCTGTTTGGTTTGGATGTGATTAAATATATCACGAAAATGATATCATTCAACAAATAAAAAATTTGCAAAATAAGCGGGATAAAAAGCGGTTAAGTGAGCAATGGATATGGATAGTGAGAGGAGATGAAAACCTCTCCGCATTAACACGTGGCAACCGAGCTTTTGAATTAAAAATGATAAAATAAGAAACTTCAAAAAACCCGTAAAATCAAGTCTTTTTGGTGTTTTGGTGACCGGGACGACAGGACGCCCGCCCTTGAAAAGATTAAATCTTTTCCAACCTTATGACGCAAAAATACCCACCCATTAAAGGGTGAGTGCTTTTGGCAGGGTGTTATGAAAAACCTACCCTATTAATAGTCGGTCTTATTAGGGACAGTTAAAGAAGAAGGGATTTTCCAATTCGCATATTTTCATTCCCATTTTTAATCCATGTCTATACAACGCTTTGGCATGTATTCTATCATGCCAAATAAATCTTCTGAGTATTTTGGTTTCTGTCCAAAGCTCACCATCAACCTCGAAAACCTGAAAGGCTTTAGTAGAGTAATTATTGCGCAGCAAATCCATACATTTCACGCGGTTTTCAACTAATTTGCCATTGCTGAAGAACTCATTTATGCCAATACGGGACGTGTAATACCAACTTACGGTATCAATATGTAAAAACATTTCATAGGCGGTTGACGGCGTCTTGCCCAAAAACGATGGTCTTAGTTTTTCTTGTTGTACCCAATTTTTATCGGTTATGCCGGTAAATAATTTTAATACACAGTTTGCGGATAATAACGCCAGTCCGCTCCATCTGTTAAACTCGCCTTCGGGAAGACGCTGACGGTCGTTTTCAAGTAATATTTCGGTATCCGCGTCATTAATTTGCAAGTCATCCTTGGCCTTTTGTCTTTTTACAATGTTAATATCAGTCCGGGACATTGCTATACCGGCCCATTTTGTATATTCAAATAATTCTTGTTTTGCCTTGCCATAAGCGATTTCTTCTGTTTCGCCCCGTGTATACGCACCGGGAAAGCATGGGAAGTGCATAAGAACGCCATTTTTGTTGTATTCAGATATTAACTCAATTACCATACCATGTCACCTGCGCAAATACAAATATAAATACTATTATTGTCTTTATTATAACGAAAACCTGCCGATGGAAAGTTTAGTTTTTTTACAAATTTTGATTATGGTTAGGTGCTATAAAAAAGATGCTGATGGTTTAATTCTGGAAATGCTTATAGCGGATAGCTTAATTCATCGGCGGATTTATTGTAAAACACAATGCTTAACAGTTGATTTTTATACTTTAACATATTCATGCAAGCATTTTTCAATCGAGTTTTACCGGTTCCGATGGCATGATTTGATAGCTCGGCAAGAATTGAGTTAATTGCGCTTCCGTGTGATACAATAATAATATCGTCTGAGGGCAACTCGTCAGCACTTCTCAATATAGCGCCATAAACACGATCCCGAAGCACATACCAATCTTCTATATCTTTATAAACACCATCCGGGAATAATTTTTTGCGTTCCTCAACAGTTAAACCGGAAGCCATTCCATAATCTCTTTCAATTAGGTCGATATTTTCGCGTACTTCGTGAACACCTAAAATACGCGCCAAAATATCCGCGGTTTGTCGTGCTCTTAACAGCGGACTTGTATAAATTGCTTTCCAGTTTCCGTTTTTCAATGACAAGGCGCATTTTTCTGCTTGTAATTTCCCGTTGTCATTTAATGGAATATCCTCTCTGCCTTGAAGTTTTCCAATAGCATTCCAATCCGTTTCTCCGTGTCTTATTAAGCAGATATTCATTCTACCCGTCCTTAACTCGTTTGTATTATATTAATACTGTTCGCGGCCTTATTATAGCAAAAACCTGCCGGGAAAGCAATAAAAGCTTATTTGACAGGTTTTGATTTTGTGATTGGCTGTGAAAAAAGATAATATTTGAAAATGAAAAAAATGTTTATTTTAGGGGGTTATGCTTTTATTAAAAACCCATTTGCTTGAACATTTTATCGGTTAATTCAATTTGGTCGGTTAGGCAGATATGCATTGGTATACCACGCCGTTCAACTGTAGATAATTGAAATCCAAGACTTTCATATAATGATTCTTGTCCCCTCCAAGCCCTAATATCGACTTGTATTCCAAATCCGGGCTTCAATTTATCTCGTAAAAAATTAAGAATACGAGTAATTAGTTCATTCTCAATACCTTGATTTTTATACTCAGGACATAATATATTGGCTATACTTGCGCTTCCGCCGCCATCCCATATCAATCGAGCCATACCAATCGCTTTATCTTTATCATAAGCAGCAACAATGAATGCACTCCCATTTAAAGCTGCCTGTAGTTGTTCCGGATTATCTTGACGCCATCCCATTAATTTCCGAATAGTATTAACTTCATTCACATTTATCGTATCTTTGTATGTGATGCTCATTTGCAACCTCCATCATATCTACATACCTAATATGAATTTTCTATGATATTCATTATAGCAAAGCCTACCGAAAAAGCAATATCAGCTTATTTGGCAGGTTTTTATTTTGTGACTGGCTGTAAAAAAAGATAAAGATATTTTCATCATTAATTATTAATGATATTGGCTAAGCCAATGATATTACTGCGTAATGATATTCAGCTAACGCTGAAAAGCTAAAGCTGAATGATATCATATTCGTCCTTATTTTTATTCGCCGCAGCGAATATCATTGCCTTATGGTAATATCATTCACGAAGTGAATATCATTCGTCCGAAAGGACGAATATAATTGAAAATCCTGTCAAAAGACAGGATTTTCTGGTCGGAGTGACAGGACTTGAACCTGCGGCCTGATGGTCCCAAACCACCCGCTCTACCAACTGAGCCACACCCCGTTAATTTGTTCGATTAAAGTTTAATTTGGTTTTACCCGCTTTTACACACTCCGCGTCTTCGCTTTTACCGTTCCGGCGGCGCAGTATAGCTGCGGGGACTGCCGCGCCAATAAAAAGGTTATAAAACAGTCTGCCTCCCACGCTTGCCGCATGTTGTTTCGCACTGTTTTAGGCGAATTCAACACCAATGCCAGACATAACCGGGCAAAGCATTTGCGGCGGAATACAAAAAACCCCTGATGACACTTGCTTTACCGCAATTGAAAGGGGTTTATCATTGGGGTGGATGATGGGACTTGAACCCACGCCCCCCAGGGCCACAACCTGGTACTCTAACCACCTGAGCTACATCCACCGTATGGCGTGCCTTGGGGGACTCGAACCCTCGACCTACTGCTTAGAAGGCAGTTGCTCTATCCGGCTGAGCTAAAGGCACAAGTATGGAGCGGGTGACGGGAATCGGACCCGCACGGCCAGCTTGGAAGGCTGGAATTCTGCCATTGAACTACACCCGCGCCTTTTGGTGCCGTCTTGGTCAATATATCGGCATGCTTATTTTTTGAGTTTGATTTGTTCCCTGTGTTTTATGACAAAGAATTGAGCATGGCGGTAAAGCTGCTCTTTTTACGGGCGGCGTTGTTGGCGTGGAGGATTCCCTTTGTAACAGCCTTGTCAACCATGGATACGGCGTCTGTATAAGAAGCCGCCGCGGCGGATTTGTCGCCCGCCGCCACCGCGGTTTTGAATTTTCTGATAGCTGTCTTAAGCGATGATTTATACATCTTGTTCCTTAGCGTCTTGGCCGTGGTGACTTTGACCCTTTTTTTTGCGGATTTGATATTTGGCATTTATCTGCTCCCTTTTAATGATAAGTTTTTATACGTTTTATATGTACGGCGCGAAAATAGCGGATTTTTCCCCTTATTTTAATGCGGCCGCGGCTTGTTTTCACGTCTTTTCAGGCGCTTTGATATGATAGCATAGTTTTTTTTGTTTTGCAATAGTAAAATATAAAAATCAGAAAAAATGCTGTGTTAAGTTAATTCCCAAAGTAAATTCCACAGTGGGATTTACGATGGAAGTTACATTGGGAAGGAAAATATAGTAGAATTAAGTCTGGGAAATATCCCACGAAAGGAGCCTGGACTATGAACGAAAAGAAA
>JBAYZV010000127.1:0-5530 GCA_041672325.1 Candidatus Izemoplasmatales bacterium | reverse complement strand
CTAAGTATAGATGAATGTTTACATAATAATGAGTCTACCTTTGAATGTATTTATCCAATAAGAAAAAATCATGAAATAGAGGTAAGCTGGAAGGATAGATGTTTTGAAAAAAGAGAGTTTATAAGAAAACAGGAAAAAGAAGTTATAGTTTTAAATCCGGTTTTTCCTGGTACGAATTGTGAATATGATACAACAAGTTCTTTTCAAAAAGCTGGTGCGAAAGTAAATACATTTATATTTAAGAATCAAACAGAAGAAGAAATTAACAAATCAATTGAACAATTTAAAGAGATGATTGATGAAGCACATATAATAGTTTTTTCAGGTGGATTTAGCAGTGGAGATGAGCCAGATGGTAGTGGAAAATTTATAGCTTCAGTTTTGAAGAATAAGCTTATATCTGAAGCTGTTCAAAGGTTCTTGAAAAGAAAAAATCTTATATTAGGAATATGTAATGGATTTCAAGCCCTTATCAAGTCAGGACTTTTACCTTTTGGTGAGATTGAAAACTTAAAAAGTGACAGTCCAACTTTATTTAAAAACGATGTAAATCATCATGTTTCGGCCATTTCTTCTACTAGAGTTTCTAGTTTAAATTCTCCTTGGTTATCAAATTTTAAAATTGGTGATATTCATAAGATCCCTATGAGTCATGGAGAGGGTAAATTCGTTATCGATGAGGCACACTATGAAACATTAGTTAGAAATAATCAAATAGCTTTTCACTATGTTGATAATAATCATAAACCAACATTAAATCCTAGATATAATATAAATGGTTCTTGTTATGCGATTGAAGGCATTATATCAGAAGATGGTTTAATTTTAGGAAAAATGGGTCATTCTGAAAGGTATGATGAAGGACTTTTTAAAAACATATTTGGAAATTTAAAACAGGATATTTTTAAGAATGCAGTAGATTATTTTATAAATGGAGGCAAAAAATGAAACAAGATTTAATTTATGAAGGTAAAGCTAAAAAGGTATATTCAACAGATAATCCAAATGAAGTATTGATATATTACAAAGATGATGCGACTGCTTTTAATGGTGTAAAAAAAGCGGAAATAACTAATAAAGGTATTTTGAATAATCAAATTACAGAAATATTATTCTTAAAATTAGAAAAAGAAGGAATACCAACACATTTTTTGAAGAGAATTGATGAAAGAAGTCAAATATGTAGAAAACTTAAAATAATTCCAATTGAAGTAATTGTTAGAAATATTATAGCTGGTTCGATGGCTAAAAGACTGCAAGTTCCAGAGGGAACTGTTCCTAAAAACACTATTTTTGATTTGTGTTATAAGAATGATGAATTAGGAGATCCTCTTATTAATGATCATCACGCTGTTGCCTTAGGACTATGTAGTTATAAAGAACTAAAAACAATTTATGCTTATACTAAAAAAATTAATAAAATTTTGAAAGCCTTCTTTTTTGAACAAGGAATTAAGTTGGTTGATTTCAAGATTGAGTTTGGGAGAACAGCTGATGGAGAAATTATTTTGGCTGATGAGATAAGTCCTGATACTTGTAGATTATGGGATAACGTAACTGATGAAAAACTAGATAAAGATCGATTCAGAAGAGACTTAGGAAATATTATTGAAGCATATATTGATATTTTAACAAGAATCCAATCATAATTAGTTATTTTATAAGGAGCATTTATGAGTGAAATAGAGTATTTATATCAAGATAAAATGAATGAGGAGTGCGGAGTTTTTGGAGTGATCAATGTTAAAAACGCTGCGGAAGTTATGTATTATGGCTTACATGCTTTACAGCATAGAGGACAAGAGGGTTGTGGAATAATCACAACTGATTTTGAACGTTTCTATCATTTAAAAGGGGAAGGTTTAGTAGTAGAAGTCTTTAATGAGATTAACTTGCAAAAATTAAAAGGTAATGCGGCTATTGGACATGTTAGATATTCAACCTCTGGGGGAGGAGGAATTGAGAATGTTCAGCCGTTTCTATTTAAACATTCCACTGGTGATTTTGGATTATGTCATAATGGTAATTTAGTTAATTCACAGGAGTTAAAAAGAGAACTTGAGATTCATGGTTCAATATTTCAATCATCTTCTGATTCGGAGATTTTTGCTCATCTAATAAAAAAAGATACTCAAAAAGATAGGCAAAAAGCAATTCGAGATGCTCTAAATCAAATTGAAGGAGCTTTTGCTTTTTTAGCATTAGATAATGAAAAATTATATATAATGAGAGATAAAAATTCTTTAAGACCTTTATCTCTTGGGAGAATAAACGGTGGGTATGTAGTGTCTTCGGAAACTTGTGCTTTTGAAATAGTTGGAGCGACCTTCGTTAGAGATATATATCCTGGTGAGATTTTAACGATTGATAAAAAAGGGGAACTAATATCTGATAGTTATGCAGAAAAAACCTATAAAAATATGTGTTCTATGGAATATATATATTTTTCAAGACCTGATTCAAATATTGAAGGGATGAATGTCCATACTTCAAGAAAGGAAGCTGGCAAGATTCTTGCTAGAGAAGCACCGGTTGATGCGGATGTAGTAGTTTGGGTTCCTGATTCATCAATTAGTGCTTCAATTGGTTTTTCTGAGGAAAGTAATATTCCTTCTGAGATGGGTTTAGTTAAGAATAGATATGTTGGAAGAACTTTTATTCAGCCTTCGCAAGTAATGAGAGAAAAAGGCGTTAAGATGAAATTATCTGCGATACCTTCAATTGTGGAAGGGAAAAGAGTGGTTTTGGTTGATGATTCGATAGTAAGAGGAACAACAAGCAAGAAGATTGTTAAGCTATTGAGAGATGCTGGGGCAAAAGAGGTTCATATGAGAATTGCTTCTCCGCCGATAACACATCCATGTGTTTATGGAGTTGATACATCTACATATGAAGAGTTATTGGCCGCGAAACATGATGTAGAAGAGATTAGAGAAATCATTGATGCGGATTCTTTAGCTTTCATCTCAGAGGCTGGCATATTAAAAGCTTGTGGGAGAAAGAAGATGTGTATGTCGTGTTTCAACGGTAAGTATCCTACTTATGTATATCACGCTATAAAAGATGTTAATAAAGACGGAAAATTTTAGGAGTTGTTAAAAAATGTCAGAAAAATATAGAGATTCAGGTGTAGATATAGAGAATGGATATTTAGCGGTTAAAAAGATTAAGAGTTTGAATAAGAAAACTAATAATCTTGGGGTAATTAATGATATAGGGGCTTTTGGAGGAATGTTCGACTTATCAAGGTATCATGTGAAAGAACCTATATTAGTTTCAGGAACTGATGGAGTCGGAACTAAATTACTGATTGCGCAAAAAGCTAATAAACATGATACTATTGGAATTGATTTGGTAGCTATGTGTGTTAATGATATCATTACTGTTCTAGCAAAACCTTTGTTTTTTTTGGATTATATTGCTTTAGGAATTTTAAACCCTGATTTAGTCGAAAAGATAGTTCAAGGAATTACGTTAGGTTGTATTGAGGCGGGATGTGCGTTAATTGGTGGAGAAACCGCAGAAATGCCAGATATGTATTCGAAAGAACATTATGATTTAGCTGGTTATGTTACAGGTGTTGTGGAAAAAAGCGAAATAATTACTGTTGACAACGTTTTAGAAGGCGACAGTTTGATTGGTATTAAATCAAGTGGTTTACACTCAAATGGATTTTCACTGGTTAGAAAAATACTTTTTAAAGATAATAATATCTCCTTAGATGATTATATCCCTGAATTGGACTCGGTTTTAAAAGATGTCTTATTAGCTCCTACAAGAATTTATGTAAAAGCAATAGAAACATTAAGTAAAAATGTAAAAGTTCATGGAATATCTCATATTACAGGTGGAGGGTTTATTGAAAATATACCAAGGATGTTGCCAGAGAATTTAGGTGCAGAGATTCATGAAAACTCATATCCTTCACAACCTATTTTTAAGTATCTTGAAGATTTAGGCAAAATACCACACCAGGAAATGTTTAATGTTTTTAATATGGGTATTGGGATGGTTATAGCGATTAATGATAAAGATGTAGATAAATCGATTGAATTTTTAAAAAAAGAGGGATATGATGCATATAAGATTGGAAAAGTAGTAAAGGGGCAAGGGGTATTGGTTTTATGAGAAATATTGCAGTTTTTGCGAGTGGGTATGGTAGTAATTTTCAATCGATTTTAGATTATTTTTCTGATAACCAATTTGATATAGTTGTTAAATTAATGGTTACTGACAACCCAAACAGTTATGCAGTCGAAAGAGCAAAGAAAAATGATATCGAATATTTTGCTTTTAATCCTAAGGATTATAAATTTAAACATAATTATGAAGAAATAATAATCGATAAGCTTAGTAAATACGAAATAGATTTAATTGTATTAGCTGGTTATATGAGGATAATTGGCAGAAGCATTTTGAGTTGTTTTCCTAATAAAATCATTAATGTCCATCCGTCATTACTACCTAGTTTCAAGGGTAAAGATGCAATTGGCCAAGCTATTTCTGCTAAAGCAGATGTAACAGGTGTCACTGTCCATTTTGTCAATGAATTTTTGGATTCCGGGGAAATAATAATACAAGAAAGTTTAGACATAAGTAATCTAAAAAAGAGAGAGGATATAGAAGAAAAAATACATGAAATAGAACATAGATTATTACCACAAGCAATAATAAAAACTATGGAGGAAATAAATGAGAAAAGCATTGATTAGTGTAAGTGATAAAGAAGGAATAATTGAATTTGCATTGGAGCTAAAAAAACTTGGTTTTGAGATAATATCTACTGGTGGCACAAAAAAAACTTTGGAAGATCATGGAATTGAAGTGATATCTATCGATGATTTCACTGGTTTTCCTGAGATTTTAGAGGGTAGAGTTAAGACTTTACATCCTAAAGTTCATGGAGGATTATTGTCAATTAGAGACAAGGAAAGCCATATTAAAGATGTTAAAGATAATGATATTTCTTATATTGATTTAGTATGTGTAAATCTTTATCCTTTTAAAAAAACAATTGAGAAAGACAACATTAGCTTTGATGAAGCTATTGAACAAATAGATATTGGTGGGCCTTCAATGTTAAGAAGTGCAGCTAAGAATTATCGTTTCGTTACGGTTTTAACTGATATTGATGACTACAATTTAGTGATCAATGAAATAAAAGAATATGGAGATACTTTGGCTGAAACGAAAAAAGAATTAAGTAAAAAAGTATTTCAAAAGACCGCTCAATATGATTCATATATAGCTGAATATTTATCAAAAGAATTATTTCCAGAAAAATTAAATAAAACATTTGTTTACAGCAGTACATTGAGATATGGCGAAAATCCTCATCAAAAAGCGGCAGTTTACAAACTCGGAAATAATCAATATTCTATATTAAATGCAGAAATACTTAATGGTAAACCATTATCTTATAATAATATTCAAGATGCTAATGCGGCGATAAATATTCTGTCTGAATTTAAAGAACCAACCGCTGTAGCACTAAAACATATGAATCCATGTGGAGTGGCTTCTAAAGAAA
>JBAYZV010000126.1:0-5547 GCA_041672325.1 Candidatus Izemoplasmatales bacterium | reverse complement strand
AATGTTGTAAAAGATGATGTATTATATGTTTACTATGGTGCAGCTGATAAGTTTGTTTGTGTTGCGACATGTAAGTTTTCAGAGTTAATTAATCAAATGATTGAAGAATAAATATAAAAATATAAAACGAGATTAAACTGGACCAGTAAATCTCGTTTTTTTATTTCTTTTATTGACAAATAATGTAAGCGGTAATATAATAAAGTAACCGATAAAGTAAAGTTAAGTAAAAGGGGTTATTATATGAAAAAGTTTTCTGTATTATTTTTAGGAATAATCTTGATTTTTGTTATGATAGGTTGTAGTAATTTTTCTACTGCCACACCTACAACAACGTCTATACCGCAAATATCTTCTACTGAGACATCTAGCATGTCTTTATTAAGTACACCTACTAATATTAGTGTAACAGCTAATGTTATTACTTTTAATGAAGTTGAAAATGCAACAAAATATCGAGTGTTTATTTATGATGCGACAGAACAATTAGCCGGTGAGTATAATATCACCAATAATTTTGATCTGTCGCTTTTAATTGGTTTAGGTAGTTATACTCTCAGATTAATCGCTACTGGACCACAATATTTGGATTCTGAATTTTCAGAACAAGTATCTTTTTCAATTGTGAGTCCGAATCAAACAAATTTATTAGAAGGAGCAGATATGAATAATTTTGAATATATTCGCTGGTTGGGAAGAACCTTTTACGATGAAGTTAAAGAAGCTAAATATTTTTATTTTACAGCTAGTGGATTTGAAGTAGCTTTTTATGGAACTGAATTAAAAGTTACATTAATTGCTACAAAATATAGTGATGTAAATCACCAAGCCTATGTTGTAGCGCTTGTTGATGGAGAAGAAGACCCAACAAAAGGGGAAGTAATTGTACTTAATCAAGCTGAAGCAGAATATACTTTAGCTTCTGGTTTAGAAAATGGATATCACAAAGTTAAACTCTTAAAAAGAAGTGAAGCAATTGATTCTGACACAGCTGTTAAAAAGGTTACAACTGATGGATATTTTACTACTCCACCACTTGCTAAATCATTTAAACTACAGTTTATTGCAGCTTCTAGTTCTACTGGGTATGGTAACTTAGGCAGTCCAACTGTCGATAAAACCAGTGGCAATTCTGATGGTTTAAGAGCTTTTGCTTATCTTACATCATTTTTATTAGATTCCGAGATTTCAATCTTTAGTGCTAGTGGTTGGGGAGTAACAAGAGGCTGGAATACATCTGGTCAAATAAATGAAATAGAAAACATTCCTAATGGATTCTTATATACTGCAATAGATGCTTCAAATAAAGTTCTTACTGGAAACGGTAAATGGAACATCAGTAATTATGTCCCTGATGTCTTAGTAGTTAATCTAGGTACTAATGATTTTAATGCTTCGGGATATAGTTCAATGACACTTGAAAATAAATTAGCTTTAGTTGAAAGATTCAAAACTGATTATACAAACTTTTTAGTTTTGTTAAACAATATGTATCCTAATGCTAAAATTATCGTAGCTTACGGATTAATGAATGAACAAAAAAATTTAGAAACTCCTACTTTAGAAATAGTCTCTGATGCAAACACAACAATTGGTAAGGAAGTAGTTTATTCATTTGTTATGGAAGGAGCTGGAACCTTAGGTAATCCTTATGGTTCGAACTCTCACCCTAATGTTCAAACAAGTATGAATGTTGCCGAAGACTTAGCTGCTTTTATTAGCACCTTAACAGGTAGAGAAGTTTTAAGGGAAATGATAGATTAAGATTATGTTAAAAAAGAAAATAGATTTGGGTGGGACTTGGACGCTTACAGCTGATGATTTATTAATCAGTTTAAACGCAAAAGTACCTGGCTCGATATATAATGATTTATTAACCGCATCAATTATTCCTGATCCGTTTGATCAGGATAATGAAGATTTAGTACGAGAATATATGATTTATGATTATGTTTACGAGCGTACTTTTGAAGTTCAAGAAAGTGATTTGTTAGGCCGACAAATGGATTTAGTGTTTGAAGGTTTAGATACATTAACAGAAGTAGGAATTAATGGAAAATTAATTCTTAGTACTGATAATATGCATAGAACTTATCGAGTAGATATTACTGAAGTTTTAAAATTAGGTAAAAATACAATTAATGTTAGAATTATTTCACCTTTGAAATATATTCGAAATGAAGAAAAGACTTATCCTCATAAACTATATCAATCACATGACAGTGTTAGAGGGTATATCCATTTACGTAAAGCTCACTATATGTTCGGCTGGGACTGGGGCCCTCAATTACCTGATGGAGGAATATTTAGAGATGTTTATATTGAATCTATTTATAAAGCGTCTATTAATAATGTTTCAATAGTTCAAAAACATGAAAAGAACCAAGTATCTTTATTTGTAAAACCAGATATTTCAAATTATAATTCAGTAAATGCTGAAATTAGTCTTGAATTATTTGATGATGAGAATAAGTTGGTTTTTTATAGAAAAACTATTGCTAACGAAGAAATAAATATTGTTATAGATAATCCAAAGAAATGGTATCCAACTGGGTATGGTAATCAATATTTATATACATTAAAATTGTCTTTAATGGATAAAAGTGAAATATTAGATGTTAAAATAACAAAATTTGGTTTAAGAGAAGTAATTCTTAGTCAAGAAAAAGACCAGTTTGGTGAAAGCTTTACTTTTATCATTAATGGAATAAAAGTATTTGCTAAAGGATCAAACTATATACCTGAAGATAATTTGTTAAGTAGAACAACTTATGAATTAACTTATGCGTTATTAAAGGCGGCTAAAGATGCTAATCACAACATGATTAGGGTTTGGGGTGGTGGAATTTATCCGCCAGATTACTTCTATGAAATATGTGATAGCTTAGGGTTAATGGTTTGGCAAGATTTAATGTTTGCTTGTTCAATTTACCCGATGAATAAAAAAGAGTTCGTTTTATCCATAACTGAGGAGATAATTGATAATTTACAAAGAATAAAACATCATCCATCAATAGTTTTGATTTGTGGTAACAATGAAAATGAAACTGCATTAGAAAATTGGAATGTCCCAAATCAAGAATTATCAAAAGAGTTTTATAAACAACAATATATTGATTTAATACCAAAGATAGTAGCTGAGTATTCACCTTCTTTACCTTATTGGCGTAGCTCGCCTTCTTCTAAAGAATTGTTCTTGGATACTAACTCTGATAATTATGGGGATATGCATTACTGGGGCGTTTGGCACAATAATGAGCCTTTTACAAATTATCGATTATATTATCCAAGATTTATGAGTGAGTTTGGTTTACAATCTTTTCCAGCGATTGAAACGATTAATACTTTTGCTAGAGAAGAAGATAAGAACATATTCTCATATATCATGGAGAAACATCAAAAAAATAGAACCGCTAATTCTAAAATATTGGATTATATTGGTAAATTATTTAAATATCCAAAAGATTTTAACTCACTACTTTATGTTTCTCAAGCTATTCAAGCTGAAGGTATTCGTTATGGAGTTGAACACTGGAGAAGAAACTACGGAAGATGTATGGGTATTTTATACTGGCAACTAAATGATTGTTGGCCAGTAGCTTCTTGGTCAAGTATTGATTATTACCACCGTTGGAAGATCCTTCACTATAGCGCTAAGAAGTTTTATTCTCCAGTTCTTGTGTCTATAGAAGAAACAGGTAATAAAGCTAAGATTTACGTTACCAATGATTCACTTGATGATTTTAATGGCATATTGACTTATGAATACATAAATTTTCAAGGTGAAGTATTAGAAACGAAAAATATTGATGTTGAAATATCAAAACAATCTTCTGTGCTAGTTGAAGAGTTAGAACATGATTATAATCGAAAAGAATTAGAACATACTTTCCTTTATGTGAGTTTACAAATAAATGAAAGTATTGTTAGTGAAAATACTGTATTTTTCCTGCCTGATAAGCATCTTTTACTTAAAAAGGCTAATATTAGTTTGACTCTAACAAAAAATAATGATAATTATAATTTAGATTTTATTACAAATACTTTAGCAAAATTTGTGGAAGTCAAAAAAATTAATGAAGATATTGTTTTTTCAGATAATTATTTTCATCTTATACCAGGCAAAATAAAAACAATAGAATTTAAATCAACTAAGAATTTTTCTATCGATTCTATTAAAATAAATTCATTAGTCGATACGTATTAATTAATAAAGAAGGAGCACTGTTTATGAAGAAAGTTAGTATGTTAGAAATAGCAAAAGAACTAGGGATTTCAAAGGTTAGTGTTTCTAAAGCACTTTCTAATAAAGAAGGGGTTTCAGAAGAATTAAGAGAGAAAGTTAAGATTACTGCTCATAATATGGGATATCGAATTAATAATTCTGCTCGCAGTTTAAAGACTGACCGTCAATATAACATTGGGATATTAATCTCCGAAAAATATGTTGGCGATAATGAAGCTTACTATTTTGCAGTTTGCGGAGAAATAATTAAGAAACTTGATTCTTATGGCACTTCTGGGATTATGGAGATTATTAGTGCAAAGACTGAAAGTGATTTGGTGATGCCTAGAGTCTATAACGAAAAGAAAGTAGATGGGATTATAGTTCTAGGACAATTAAGTTGTGAATACTTGATTTTGTTAGAAGAAATTACCATTCCAATGATTTATTTTGACTTTTATCGTCAAGATTCTAAAATTGATTCAATTACAGCTGATAACTTTTATTTAGGTTATCAACTTACTGATTTATTAATTGGAAGTGGACATCGTAAAATCGCTTTTGTTGGTTCTATCAATGCTACATCTAGTATTCAAGATCGATATCTTGGTTACTATAAGTCTTTAATTGAGAATAATATTTCTTTAAGATTAGATTATGTTATTCCTGACCGTGATGAATTAGGTAAATTTATTGAATTAGTAATTCCAGAGGATTTACCAACAGCTTTTGTATGTAACTGTGATAGGATTGGTTTTTATTTAATTGATAAACTTAAAGAAAAAGGAATTATGGTTCCGGAGCAATGCTCAATCGTTGGGTTTGATAATTCAATTTTTTCAACTATTTCACAACCTAAGATTACTACGGTTGACAATAATATTGAAAAAATGGTTTCAACTGCTGTAAAAGTTATTTCCAAAAAGATTAATAACCCACAAAAGAGTTACGATAGAATTCTGGTTCCAGGAACAATTATAGAACGTGATTCAATTCGAAAAATATAAAATAGGCGGTTAACTTATGAAAAAATTACTAATACTTTTTACTCTAATATTTTTGAGTTTGACCTTTAGTGCTTGTACAGGGAATACGACAGAATCTTTAACAAATATTACAACGGATAATGTTTCATCAAACATTGATAAAGAAATTATCGTTCTTCAAAAAAACGTTGATTTACCAATTTCTAGCGAGTACTTTCTAGAGTATGAACTTAACTTTACACTTTATTCTTCTGAAGCTTTATCATTCAGTAGTTCTAATCCGGAAATAGCTTCAGTCAATATGTTAGGTAAAGTTATAGCTCATGAGTTTGGTGA
>JBAYZV010000125.1:0-5607 GCA_041672325.1 Candidatus Izemoplasmatales bacterium | reverse complement strand
TTTCTACTAAACTATCGACTACCAAAACTTCTAAAAAATATTTATCTTTATTATCATATAACGTTTCATATTGATTTAAAGCATCTTTAAAATAATCTGAATACGAGTAAGTAAAATCAAGATAAATACTACCAATCTTAAGTTGCTTTTTCATCTTTAATCTTTTCCTTAGCATAAGCTTTTAAATAATCTGCACAATTAAAAATATTTCCTTCTAAATATCTTTTTGCTAAACAAGTAAAACAAGATCTCTTAAACTCACAATTAACACAAGGTGATTTATCCAATAATTGATCCCACTCTTTTTTTAGGCCTAGAAAAACTTCTAAAAAGTTATTATCAACTTTTCTACTTGGCACAGGCATTAAACTACAGCCCTGCATATATCCAAGATGATTAATAAAGAAACCATTTCTAAAAGCTCCACAATAATGTTTCTCATCTAAAACATCTAAGTTATTAAAAGCTTTACTCATTCTTTTTTCAAAATCAATCAACTCTTTAGTTGATAATCTCAAAATTTTTTTTTGGTTAGAGACATATAAAAAGTATCCTAAATTTAGATTTTTACTTTTAGAATAACTAATCATCTTATCAAGATTCTCATAGATTAAAGGCATAGGTATAGTTCTAAGTATTAATGGTAGTTTAGCATCAATAATTCTATCAATGTTTTTATTAACATTAATAAAACTATCAACTCCGGTAAATTCTAGATATGATTTTTCGTCATATCCGTATAAGGTAATAACAATCATTTCTGGTTGTTTTAACTTAAATACTTCAAGAATCTCATCGGTCAATTTAGAACCATTGGTATAAACAGTAATTTTTACACCCATATCGAATAAATAATTATAAAGCCGAATAAAATCAGGTCGTAAAAAAACTTCACCACCAGTTAATAAAACGTATAACATTCCATTATTATAAGCTTGTTGAAAGATGTTTAACCATTCTTTAGTACCTAAAGGATTATCATTTGTCTTTGCATAACACATAGGACAATTGAAATTGCAATTACCCAAGAGCTCAAATTCTCCGACAATAGGTATTAAGTTGTTGTAAGCAATATCAAGTAAATTCTTTTTTAGTTCTTTATAATTTATCATAATTTCACCAAATTCATTATATCAAAACAATTATTAAATTTATACCTACCACCTAAAATTTACAAAATTTTTACGTTTCATCATTAAAAACAGTGTATTTTTATTGTTTTTTTACAATTTTATTAATATACTACTACTCAAATATTTGATTTATATAGCGAAAAGAAAACAACCAAGTTTATTCTTGGTTGTTTTCTTCACATATATTAAAAAAGGAAAGAGATTTATTTCAATTGGCTAATGGAATCTTTAATACTTTGTTCTTTAGCACTCTTACAATATTTATCAATTTGCATTTTGTCCTTAGGACCATGACTTAAAGACCCTGGTCCACCAATACAGCCTCCTACACAAGCCATACCTTCAATAAAATTGCCGACATTTATGTTTTTTGAGATTTTAAACAAAGTTTTCTTACATTCTTCCACGCCATCACACATGACAGGTTTTAATTCAAAATCGGTTATATCATTTTCTATCATAGATTGTTTTACTGCCTCACTCAAACCTCCGCTTCTTGCAAATACCCTACCGTAATAGGAAGCATTATCAAGAGGAGATTCTTCTAAATTTTCAATTTCGATATTTTTAGAATCAATAAGTGCTTGTAGCTCTTCGAAAGTCATAACACTATCTATATAATCTTTAATACCATCTAATTGAAATTCATTCTTTTTGGCAATACAAGGACCGATAAAAACTACTTTAGCTGTTTCATCATTTTGTTTAATGTATTTTCCCAAATAAGCCATCGGAGAAAGGTTATGAGAGATATGCTTCACTAAGTCAGGATAATTTTTCTTAATCAATTCTACAAATGCTGGACAACATGAACTAGTTAGAAATCCTTTTTCAACTAATTCCTTAGCTTCTAAATCCGCAATCATATCAGCTCCCAAAGCAACTTCTGTAACTGAGTGAAAACCTATGTTTTTTATCGCAGTTACAACTTGGCCTAAGCTACCATAACTAAACTGACTAGCTATCGAAGGCGCTACTATTGCATATACTTTATATAGTTTATTTTCTTCACTCTTCTTAATCATATCAATAATGTTAATAATGTAAGATTTATCAACTATCGCTCCGAAAGGACATTGGTAAACACAACTTCCACAACCTATACATTTATCATTATCAATTTTAGCTACCCTGTTTTCATCCATGCTAATTGCATTTACTTTACAAGCACTTACACAAGGCCTCTTTCTATTCAAGATAGCTCCATAAGGACAAACACTTGCGCATAACCCACATTCAATACATTTTTCTTTATCAATCACAGCTCTTTTATTCTCATCAAAGCTAATCGCCCCTCTAGGGCAAACAGATTGGCAGCGATGAGCCAAACAGCCTCTACAAGCATTAGTTACTTCATACCCACCAACAGGACATTCATCACAAGCAATATCAATAACTTCAACGATATTCTTATTGCTGGAATCTCCCCCAATTGCTAGTTTTACTCTCTCAGTAAGAATAGCGTGTTCTTTATATACGCAGCATCTAGTAATTGGTTTTTTGGTAGGGTTGATTAGTTTAGGAATACTTAACATATTTTCAAATAAGCTACCTTTAAAACTCTGTTTAGCAACTTCCTTTAAAACTTTATATTTAATTAACTGAACTTGTGTATCAAATTTTCTCATAATCTTATACTCCTAAAAATAACTTACTTTTACTGTCTTACCCATTTTCTTCAAACATTCACTCAGTTCTTCAACCAACTGCATTTTAATACTAAAACTAATTGGCAAATCCGTATTTTGATGTGCTGGATTAATTGCTTTGCCAACGTAGAAGTTAATATCTGTAGCTTCATCAATCAACATCTTAGTAACACGTGAAGCACCATCAAAATTTTTTGACCAAACTACATAGTACTTATTGTCATTAAGAAAATCTCTAACATAAAGTAACACTTGATTTATCGTTAATACTCCTTCAGTTACTAAATCAATACCATCAATACTAGCGACAGGAGGAACTGAAGGAATTTCATAATCTAAACTAACTTTTAATTCTTGATTTAAATATTTACTAGCTAATTTACTAGTAGTTCCACCACAAATTATCTTCCTCCCAACTTTCGAGAAAAAAAGTGACATCATCCGATCATTATCGAATCTATTCTTTGGTGGACCAATCATTAAATTAACTTGTTTTCTTTTAATAGCTCTCACAATTAAACAACTACAATCATCACCAGGTAAATATCCATATAGTTCATCACATTTACCAAGAAATAATTTAACTAAAGTTTTTGCGTTATATCCGTTTTGATTGTATTTTTTTAAATAATCAATAATATTATTTTTTTGCCAACCAAAATTAAATTCATTTCCAATACCTGCATATAAACATCCATCGCTCATAACTGCAAAACAATCATTTTCTTGAATCTTTATTCGAGAATGAAAAACTCTTCTTTCATCAAAAAGCATTTCAGTCTTAAAAAAATCATAATACTCATTATCTCTCAATAAGATAACCGAAGGATTATCATATTGGATTATCTCCACTTCATCATTTTCAACAAAACAAATAACTGTGAAAGTTGAATAAGCTAAATTTCTAACCTTACATGTAGGTAATGTTTTAGTAACAGTCTCAATACAATCAGTAATATCCATTTTATTAGCCATCATCGTTGAAATAATCTTCGAAGTTAAAGTAGCTAATATTGAAGCTTTTACTCCACTTCCTAGTCCATCTGCTAAAACAAATATTGACGATGACTCATCTTGAATATATTCTATATGATCCCCACACAAAGTTTCATTGTATTTAGTTAAGGATCTATAACCAAAGTCTAAAAACAAATCATTCATTTTCAATTTGGTCCTTTAACTTAGTTAAGATTATTTTTGTTTCTGCGGCTGTTTCGCCCAACAAAGAAGCAATTTCTTGAACAATTCTCATCTGTTTCTCAACAACTTTGTTAGCTACTTCAATTGTTTGTTGATTCTGTTTTTCTTTAATCTTTTTATGATTTACAATTGATGTAATATCATTCATCAAATACATGATGATATGATAATTTTCATCATAGTAAATCGATTCTTCAATAGTCTTTGAATACTCAACTAATAATCTGCGTTGATTAAAAATATGTTTTTTACTCTCTAAAACTTTCTTAAATGGTCTATCATCAAGAATTTTAACTACATTTTCTCCCAAAATAGCTTGATCATCTTTTAAATTAATAATTTTAAGTGCTGCTTTATTAATCTGTTGAATTTCTAAGTTTTCATTCAAGATAATAATTCCACTAGGTGTATGATTCAAAACGTTGAAATAGAAGTTCTCTGCTCTCTCCTTTAGAAATGGCAAACACATCGATATGTTTGCTTTTCCCTGAAAAATAGCAACTGCTTTTTCTTGACAAGTATTATAACCACAAGAACCACAATTAAGTTCATCCTGTTCACTTGCTTTACCCATTTGTTTCATTATTTCTTCTATTTGTTCACTAGTTGGTAAATTATTTTTTTTCTTTATTGAAATAAAATCCTTATGATATAAATTCTTATCAAGCTTAATTAAATCAATCTCTTTACCACCTGCATAGTTTACAACTTCTAAATAATCTTTAAGTGGTCGTTTATGATGTTTTTCCATAATTGGACCATTAATACATCCACCTACGCAACTTGACATTTCAATAAAACAATTACTTAAGTCTCCTTTAGAAATATCTTCTAAAACATTAATACAGTTTTCAACTCCATCAATCGCAATATAATTGTAGAAATCATTTCTTCTTGATAAAGACTTAATTATACCCCCAGTAGTTGGGAAAAATCTCGACTTAAATCCTTCATCAACAAAATCGCTCTTTTTTAGTTTAATCCCTTCAGCGTCTAACCACTTACTTAAATCTTCATAAGTTAATACCGCATCAACATATCCTTGATAATGCTCTGCTTCATCCTTTTTAGCAATACAAGGCCCAATAAACACTACTTTAGCATCTTTTGTTCTTTGTTTAATATCTAATGCATGAGCTTGCATCGGTGATATTATTGGCGCTAAATAACAAAGTAATTTAGGATAATACTTTTGAATTAATAAATTGACCGAATGGCAAGCTGATGTAATAAAAATATTAGGCTTTTCATCATCCAAATAATCTTCATACTCACTCTTTACTAAAGCAGCTCCAATTGCAGTTTCTTCTACATTTAAAAACCCTAGTTTCTTTAATGCTTCTCTCATCGCTTCGATATTTATTCCATTATAATTAGCAATGAAAGACGGAGCTAAAGAAACTATTACATGATCGTTTTGTTCTAGCAAAACTTTAACTTTTTCTATATCACTTACAATTTCTTTAGCGTTCTGTGGACAAACCACATAACACTGACCGCATAAAATACACTCATTCTTAACAACACTAGCTTGATTACCAGAAAACTTGATTGATTTTACTTGACAGTTTCTAATACATTTATAACAGTTTTTACAATTATTTCTATTTAAAGTGATAATCTCA
>JBAYZV010000124.1:0-5607 GCA_041672325.1 Candidatus Izemoplasmatales bacterium | reverse complement strand
ACTAAACTTATAAACTATCCTTTTAAATCTTGATTAACTTTACTTATCTTTTCAACTAATCTTTTATTCTCTGTTTCTATTTTCGTCTTTTCCCTTGCTAATTTGTTCTTCAATTTATTCTCTTCATTAAGTTTTTGTTTTTTTACCATATCTTGAATTTTCTTTTTTTCTTTTTGAAGTTTTATTTTGTTTTTTTCTTTTAATTTAGCCTTTTTATCAGCAAGTTGTTTTTTCAGTTTTTCTTTTTGACAAATTAAACGATTTTTTTGTTTAAGTAATTTTGCTTCAGCTTCAGTTGTAACTTTTTCAATATGATTGTTCAGTTCTTCTTTTTTACTTTCTCTTAACTTAATCATTTCCTTTTGGTAATGATTAAGTAGTCTTTTAGTATAAAGATTAATATCATCTTTGTTATTTCTAACATCTAATTCTTTTTGTCTTATGGCTTCTTTTTGTTTTGCGTCATATTCTTCATTATATGTTTTCTTAATTAGCTCAATTTTTTCTTTTATACTTTGGTTATGAAGTTCTTTTTCAAAACTAAGCATAGCTTTCTGCTTTGCTTGCAAATCACGTTGCCATTTCTTTTCAAGTTTAATTGCTTCTTTATAATCTTTTTCCTTAACTTCACGAATCGCTTTAGCTATTTTATGCTTCTTAGTAGATTCATTTAGTTTTTCAATTGGATCTTCCCCTTTAATTAACCTATCAAACACATCTACATCTTGATTAACCTCAAAAAAGGAAGCGTATAAATCATTGGTGATTTTTAAATTTTGAGATAAAGCGCTTTTTAACCCAAGGGTAAAATTTGGTTTATCCTTTGTCTCTTCGACTAGCTCTTTTTTAAATATTGCACGATTTTTCTCCAAAAAGTACTCATTAGCTATTTGCGGTTCTACATCATAAACATAAGGGTCAATAATGATTTCATCCGCAATTGTCTTTCTTTGAACAGCTTTTTTAGTTCTATATTTGGCCTTTCCCTCAGATTCTCCGTTTTGATCAGAATGATCGTTATTAAAGAATACAGAGAATAACATACACATAGACCTATCAATTTGTCTTTGATAGTCTGAACTAAATCTTTTATTGACAGTCTTAGTATCCAATTGATAATCAAGTATATAATACCTATCTAAGAATAGCCATAATAAATAAGCGTTTTTAAAATCAGGGTTTTTAAGGATAATCTGCGTCTTCATTATCGGCGGAGCTACTGGTTTATACTTTTTCATAATTCGCATAAATTCACCATTGCTTAAATGTGAAATTAGTTTATATAAATGATTCGCTCTTTCAAACACCCTAATATTATGTTCATTTGTTTTTCTTTTATTAATCTTTTCTTTTTGTAAAACATCAATCTTAATTTCATAATTAATATCAGTAAATTCAAATTCTGTATCATAAGAAAGATGAGTATCTCTAATCCCTTCGAGTTCACTTTCAATAATCTTAACTCTTTCAGATATAAAAGTTTGTAGTCTTCTAATCAAAGTCATAATAAATCGGTTTTCATAAATACCATATTCAATCTCTGATTGTGAAGTCAATACTTTTTCTGGTATCACTTCATCTTCATCATCAACTTCACGAATGAATTCGGAATGTGATGATAAATGTCTAATCGCTCTTAGTTCTACTTTTTTCGTTTTTTCTATTGGTAATATTTCCTCTTCATACTTTAAGGTTGATTTTAGTCTTTTTGTAATTGTTACTAAACTAGGATAATATGATTCAATTGTACGAATCCATTTTTCATCAAACAATTTTACCTGAGAAAATTCTTTTTGATAAATCTCTCTTTTACCATCAAAAAATGCTTGGTAAAAATGAGAGGGAAAATCAACAACCTTCTCAATTTCACTAAACGAATCTTCTAATCTATCCTGCAGTAACTCTAAATCGAATTTTGTTTTCATTTATTATCAGCCTTTACAATTGTTTCATGAATTTCAAAATCATCTTCTTAGAGTCTTCAAAGCTTTGTTTACCAAATAGTTTATCAATTATAGTAATTAACTCTTGTAATTCATCTTGTAAGAAAGGTAGATTTAAAGCTTCAAATTTTCTAATTATCTTTCTTGATACAAGATAATCTAAGCCTTCTAACTCATTACCACCACAGCTCATATAAGTAGGTAAAAATACCATGATTTGTTTCATAATACGGTTACCAAAAGTAATCTCAAATTTTTCAGTGATAAATGCATCTAACTTAATCAAATTATCCATTGTTTTTTGAGAAATCATAAATTCTTTTTGAGACTGACTAAATTTATCTTTTAAATATGAATCAGTAACATGAACACCTTCAGTATGAGGAGCGTTGATTGGTACTGCTTTTGTATTCATTTCAATTGAAGCTGATCTATCATAAACCTTATCAGTAATTGTAAAAGTAGAATCATCCTTATTAGCTGTACCAATAAACCAAATATTCTCTGGAATCAGCAATTTACCATTATCTAAATGGGTAGGGTCACCGACTTTATAGTCAGGCACTATATCTAATAACCACTCTGATGGACTAGGCATTTCTAACAATGATAAGAAGTCCGCAAAATAATATTCAACTCTGGCAAGATTCATTTCATCAAGAACGATGAAAGTAACATCATTACGATATGTAGCTTCATAAATTGCTCGCAAGAAATCTGTTTCACTAAATCTTTTAGTAAACTCATTTAAATACCCCATCATTTCAAATCGATCTCGCCAAGAAGGTTGAACTGAAATAATATCAGCGTCATGTTGAAAAAACTTACCAAAGGCATAAGGTAAAGATGTTTTCCCTGTACCAGAAATTCCTTCAAGAATCATTGTTTTAGAAGTAGCCATACCTGCTAAAAATGTAGCTACTGTTTTTTCTGTATAATATAAGTTTAACTGAGATGCCGAGAAATTAACAAAACGTTTGACCATTTCTCTTAAAGAAATCTTGTCATCGTCTTTCATCTCTAGGTTAAGTTTAGTAAATTTATATTTTTCATCAACTTGTACTAACTTAACAAATCTACTCATTCTATTCTTAGAATCTTGGCCGCCCTTAGCAACCACACCATTAGTCTTATTACCATTAAACTTCTTATTACCCGATAAAGCAACAACAGCATTCTTTTCATCAACCAAAGATGTTATTTTAGAATTAAGACTACCTACTTCATATAATAAATCAGCTTTTTGTCTTTCAATCTTAACAAATCTAAAATATCTTCTTAATAATTGAAATATTAAGATGAAAAATGCAAAGAATAATATCAAAGTAATTATCAAGGCTAATATAGCAATAACCCAATCAAAAGCATTAAAACTATGTGATGCTAAAACAAAATCTTGATAATAACTAATTGGTTTATTTATAATTATATCAATTATTGTATTAAAGAATAGAATGATTCTATCTCCTAAATCTTTAAGATAACCCTTAAAAAACTCAATATACCACTGCGAAAATTGTTCCATATGTATAACTCCTTATTGTATTTGTCATAATTAAATATCCAATTTCTTATTAAGATGATTAAGCAATTGTTCTTTGTTCATAGGAGCGCAACATAAAGGTCCTTGAATCTTATCAATATGTTCATCTAGTTTTCCAACTTGCTCTTTGCTTTGAATCATTGTAGAAATTATGTCAATATGATTAGCAATTGAGAAGTTGATTAACTCTTCAACTTCCACTGATTTATCATGTTGTTTTGTTAATAAACTTTGATCTATAAAAACTACATCAATTTTATACTCATTCAATAACAAATATAAACTATCATCAATTTTATTAACGTCTATCGCTAATCTTACACCACTGCTTTGCAATTGAATAAGTGACTTAATAAACTGTGTTTCTTTACTAACTTGAAGAGGGTTCATTATCTTTAATATGAGTTGTTCTGGTTCTAATTGATACTTATCTAAAATATGAATCATATCTTCAAAAACCATCTCATTTTCAAACTGTCTAACTCCAACTGGAATTACAATTTCATAAGGTAATCTTCTATTAATTCCAATCATTGATATATGACTCGACAAGGCTTTTTCAAGCATCCATAATCCAAACCAATAACTATCGTTCGAAGACTCTAGATTTGGCATAAATGATTTAAAACTTTCATCATTTTCACCTTTATGCCATAACAAGTCTATTTCTACTCCTGACATAAATCTATCTCTTCTACTAAAAAATGGTATATATATAGTTTCAATTGTTTTAGTTTTGATAGCATCTTTTAATTTTTGATATTCTTCAATATAGGCTTTTTCTTGAATCATGTCGGCACTATAGAAGCTAATATCGTTACCCCCAGCTTTTCTAATTCTATAAATAGTAGCTTTTAAACCATTTATTAAATCAGTTAATGTCACTTCATCATCAGGAAAACTTATTAAAGCAACACTTGTGGATTTTTCAATATACATTCCATTATTTAGTTCGATTTTCTTTTCTGCAATATCTTTAAAATTCTCAGCTAAATGTAACAAAATTTCTTTGGAATAGTTTTCAGGTAAATATATTAAAAACGTCTCTCTTTCACTAGTCTGAGCTAACTTAGCTCCAAGTGGCAACACCATTTCCAGCATTTTACCAACACGTTGAATATATTCACTAGTAGTTCTTTCATCTGCGAATTCTAAGATTTGATCAAAATGATCAACACTAACCATCATCAAGGAGAAGAATTCACTTTCTCCTTTTTGATGAATTTTGTAATTTAATAATTTACACATTCTTTTATATGAAATTACTGAATCTAGAACACTAAATTTTGTTTTTAACGCATGCGCTTTTTCTTTTCTAATAAAAATCCATAAAACATAGATCAAGATTAAAAATATAATTATTAAGCCTATCGCTAAAATATCTCTTTGAGTACCTGTGTACAATATCATTTTTTATTCTCCTTCTCTATGATTTACTTAATCATTTTCTTTTTGAAATAGCCTTTATCTCTTGATGCTCTAATAAGTATTATTAGAATAGTAATAATCCAAATTAGTAATGAGATTATTAATAACATTGTTAAGAAATTATTAGGCGTTGAATCTTTATTAACCATTAATTGATAATAACCAATTTGCCCATCTTCAGCTTCCACTTCAAGCATAATAACGTTTCTTCCTTCAGAAATATCATCTGCGCCAATAATTCTAACTGTAGCTCCAGCACTTTCTGGAATCGCACTAATATCTAAAGCGTTAATTCCATTATCAACTGATATTATATAAGTTTGCGTATCTGGATTAAACGTTAAATTTTGACCAGAAATACTTAAAGTTTTAAGTCTTGTATTACTAGATGGTTGTTCTTCTCTAATAATATTTAAAGTATAAGTAAGTATTGTTTTATTGTCTGAAGCAACTACATTAATTTGAGCTGTGGCTCCGTTTGTATCAATATAATATCTTCCAAGTCCAATGATAGCTGCATTATATTGATCTTGAGCACGTCCAGTAATCAATACATCTGTACTTAATTTATCAATTTTTACAGTATATTCAAATGTATCAGGATTAAATGTAAATGGATAAGCGACTTCTGTTTCACTATTAATTACCTTCAAGTCCTCCAAATAAGCATTAATATTCAAGTAATCAATAGCT
>JBAYZV010000123.1:0-5640 GCA_041672325.1 Candidatus Izemoplasmatales bacterium | reverse complement strand
TAATAAAAAATCATTAGTTTCAATCATTCTAGTCGCTGTTTTTCAACCTGTTCTATACTTTATTTTCGAAACTTATGGATTATCCATGACTTCAAGCGCTGAAGCGGGTTTAATGATTGCTTTAATTCCAATATTTGTAACTTTACTATCAACAATCATCCTTAAAGAAAAACCACTTAAATCTCAGGTTTTCTTTATTGTCATCAGTGTTGGTGGAGTTATATTAATACAACTTTTTCGTTCAGGTATAAGTTTTGAATCTTCATATACCGGTTTTTCATTATTACTTCTAGCAGTTATTTCTGCAGCTTTATTTAATATTGCTTCAAGAAATGCAGCTAAAGACCATAAGCCTCAAGAAATAACCTACATTATGATGCTAATGGGAGCTATAAGTTTTAATTCAATCTATTTAACTCAATTAATCATTAATCATAATGTTACTAGTTACTTTATAGTTTTAAAGAATATCTCGGTTATTCTTCCAGTAGTTTATTTAGGGATAGTTGCATCAATTATTGGTTTCTTTTTAGTGAATTATTCTTTGAACAAACTCCCAGCACATATATCGAGTATTTATTCAAATATTTCAACAGTAGTTGCTGTAATTGCTGGTGCATTATTTTTGGATGAAACCATCTACTTCTATCATATTATTGGTGGTATAATGATTATCACTGGAGTTTATGGAGCTGCACGAATTAATTATTCCAGAAACAGGAGAAAAAATGATTAAAATAACGGATTTAGCACACAAATTAATATTGGAAAAAGAAGATATAAAAATTTCAGTTGATATGACTGTTGGTAAAGGATTCGATACAGTATTCTTATCAGAGGTTTCAGATTTTGTTTATGGTTTTGATATACAAAAAGAAGCTATAGATTTCACAAATAAGATCATTGAAGAAAAACAAATTAAAAACGTTAGACTAATCAATGATAATCATAAGAATATTTCTGATTATATAACCAAAGGCATTGACTTAGCTATCTATAATCTAGGATATTTACCTGGGTCTTCTAAAGAAATAAAGACCGAAAGTTCAACAACTCTTTTTTCATTACAAAAATTATTATCTCTATTGAATCCAGGTGGTTTAGTAATTATTGTGCTTTACCCCCATAATCTTGATGAAATAAATTCTGTTCGTGAATACTGCTCTTCATTACCGATAGATTTCGATTCGTTAGAGATTAAAGTTTTAAATCGAACTAATAGTCCATTTATTATACATATAAAAAAAAGATAGTAGAAATTTAAATTTCACTATCTTATTTTTTTTCTACAAAAGTATGAAAAACTTCTAATTTCATAATCTTACCATAAATACTAAACGGAAACATTGTAATTTTTTGATTAAAAACTATAACTTTACTATCTCTGATTCTTCTAATCTCTTCAAGGTTTTGATAAGTTTCTACTATATATTTATTCTTCTCAACATTCACATCAACCATTTCATAAGTTTCGTCAATTATCTTAAGCAAATTTCTTTTTTCTTCATGAGGTAATTGTTTAATGACAACATTGTTATATGATTCCAGTTTAGAGTGTTCTAAGAATTTATACATTAAATTAACAAGTTTTCTTAGTTCTATCTCAAATTTTGAGTTTATTCGGAAAACTTTTTTATATTCTTTTTGGATATCCTTAATAATAAAAAATGACGCGATAGAAAAAATGACTATAACAACAATAAAAAATATTGATATATCTAATAAGATACTTAACGAAGGTAAATTCATTTATTTCACATCCTTTGGTAAATACTGTTTTAATTCATTCACCATGTCTAACTGTTCCCAAGGTAAATCTTTAATATCGTCTCGTCCGAAATGTCCATAAGTAGCTACCTGTTTATAAATTGGTCTTCTTAAATCAAGTCTTTCAATTATTGCTTTAGGTCTTAAATCAAAATGTCTATTTATAATCTCTAGAATTTCATTTTCCGAAATCTTATTAGTTCCAAACGTATCAATTCCCACACTTAAAGGTTTTGCTTCACCAATCGCATAAGATACTTGTAGTTCTGCTTCATCAGCCAACCCACTTGCAACAATATTCTTAGCAATATATCTCATCATATAAGCTGCAGATCGATCAACTTTTGATGGATCTTTACCAGAAAACGCTCCTCCTCCATGATGAGCTCTACCACCATAGGTATCAACAATAATCTTTCTACCTGTTAGACCAGAATCTCCTGATGGACCTCCAATAACAAACCTTCCAGTTGGATTAATATGAATTTCCGTTTCTTCTTTTATGTATTTTGCAGGAATAATTGGTTCTATTACATATTTCATTAAATCTTTCTTTATTTGTGCTTGAGAGATTTCTGGAGCGTGTTGACTAGAAATTAATATATGCGTAAAATACTCACATTTTCCAATTTCGTTAAATACTCCAGTTACTTGAGTTTTACCATCCGGTCTCAAATAACTTAAAGTTCCATTTTTTCTTACTTTAGCTAATTGAAGCGCAAGTTTTGAAGCATAATAATGAGTTACCGGCATTAAACTAGGGGTTTGATTAACTGCATACCCAAACATCATACCTTGATCTCCAGCGCCTTGTTCTTTGTTGTCTGATTCATTAACACCAATAGCAATATCTGGAGATTGCTCATTAACGCAAACCAAAACAGCTAAATTATCAGCATCAAAACCGTATTTTCCCCGATCATAACCAATTTCTTTAACAGTCTCTCTAATTATTTTTTGCATATCTACATAAGTCGTAGTTGTTATTTCTCCAGCGACTAAAACTAAACCAGTTGAAACGACTGTTTCAACCGCCACACGTGCCTGTGCATCTTCTTTTAAAATTGCGTCTAATATTGCGTCAGAAATTTGATCACAAATCTTGTCAGGATGTCCTTCAGTTACTGACTCTGATGTAAAATATTTATACATAAAGAAATCTCCTATTCTTGTGTAAAATGATAATAAAGCGATTCAAAATCATCCGCATATTTTATAAATCTATCCACAATCTGTGGATCAAAATACGGATTGAATTCAAGATGGATTAAATCAATTGCTCTTTGATGTTTTAATTCCCTCTTATAATTTCTTGGTTGTCTTAATATCTCATAAATATGACTTAAAAGTATAACTTGTGATTCACGGTTATTCTGAATTCCGTTCATCTCACGAATAAAGTCTTGATTAACTGTTTTTTCAAAGTGAGCCCTAACTATATCTTCTGCCTTTTTGTCTAATTGTAACCTTTTAATTATTATAGAACCAATAATTGTTTTTTCTCTGATTTTTTTATAATCTATCTCATCAAGATGTTCTTTACTTTCAAAGTCATTAGTTGTTAATATATTTTGTTTATTAATATGAATTGTTGAATAATCATAAATTTCTTTGCAAAGTTTTGATGAATAACCTAAAAAGTTTCCGAGTTTAGAAGCCATCTCAGCTACTCGATTTGTAGACTTAGCAAAATCTTTTTCCATCTTGTCTTCGCCACGTTGCTTATAAACTGTAATTACATCAAAAACATCAGAAACAACAGACTTAAAATCTTTCTCCATAGCTTGCCGCTTTAAAAGTTCTAACTTTCTCTTGTTATTAATGTCTTCTGATATCTTAACCGTAGAATAAAGTCCAATCATAAAGATAGCTAGCACTAAAGTCCTTAGGAAAATATCAATTAATACAGCACTGTTGTTCTCCGACAAAAAACTCCACAAACTAGAAAAATCACTAGCGTAATTATAAAGCGGGTACAAAACAACAACATGAATAATTGTCATAACAATAATTGTTACCTTAAAAATTACATTTAATAATTTTGGATCTTGATATAAGGCAATAACAACAAGTGCAAAATATATTAAAGAGTACCCTGCTTGTGTAATAGAAAAAAAACCGCCTTCTAAAGTGTCTCCTAAAGTCAAACGCAATTTAATATAAACAGCTACTGCCATCATGAGGATATATATCCCACTAACGTATTCAGCCATTTGTTGTTTTTGAAGTGTCATTGGTTTTTCTGAAATCACTCTTTTAATTGTTCTATCAGCAAAAAACATAACCAAAAATATCACGAATGTTACTATTAGATTTACACTTTTTTCTAAACCTTCTGAACCAATAATAGTAAATAATAAAAAAACAATATTGGTAACAAATGTGATATTACGGATAACTAAGTTTTTTCGATAAAGAACACTGGTTTCATCTAAAATATCAACTCCAGCTTCAAAACTGAAACGTTTACTAAAAAACTCTCTAATTTTGCTAAATATACTATGATGCTTACTTTTTCCAGAAACTTCCAAATGTTTAGCATTCACAGCTACTTTATTTTCATCAAACTTATTTTTAAAAGAAGTTATTCTAAAAAAATCAACGACTTTTTCAACAAAACCCTTTTTCTTGGCTTTTTTGTGGGAGACCCCATCAAAATAATCGTCAATTTTTTTAGTTCCTAACGAGTTAATATCACGATTTTTTTTAGAAGAATCATTCTTCCTAAAAAAATCGTCTAAGGTTTTTTCACGATCATCCAACTTCAGTCACCCCCTATTCGCTCATTAATTAAATATCATTTAGAACAGTTGTGGTTCTTCGATAATACTCGGATCTTTCCTTGCTTCTATTTCGTTTTCAATTTGAGCAACTCTTGTTGAAGCTGCAGCTGCTACTGCACCAACGATATCATCTAAAAATGTGTGACAAGCAATTTTGCCATCTTTTCCATCTTCATTAAGTTTAGCAACTATACCTGGCTTATTAACGTCAATATCGCCAAAATTAGTTTTGCCAATTGTTCCATAAAGACCAGCTAGTTCAATTCCAAATAATTCATCAATACCAAACATACCTAAATCTGATGCTAGAATTGATTGAATCGGTCCTTCAAACGCGTTTTTCTCAGTAAGTCGATCGATTTCGGCTCCTAGTTGTAAAATGTGAAAAACATCTCTTAGAGATAATATCTTTTCTACTGATTCTAAACACTCTTGATATGATATCTTATCATTCCATTTAGATTGTTGACGAAAAGCAATCTCTGCAATTTCTGAAACTTTAACTCCTCGCTTATTTAACATTTCAATATTCATTTGAAGCATTTCACCACGAGAAAAAAGATTTCTATTCTTATTCATTTAACTCACCTCGACTAATCTGTCATAAACTATTTTTATAACTAATTATTATAACATAATTTATTCAATTTATAAACTATCAATTCAAAATCTGTCCTTCATAAAACAACGATTTCCCAACTCCATTCATAAAGTCTTTAATGTCCATTTGTTTCTTGCCTTGAAGTTGAAGATTTTTTAGATTAACAATACCTGATTCAGTTTGAATTGATAAATAGTTTTTGTTAGCTCTTACTACTTGACCAATAACATCGCTTAAATCATTATCTTCATACTCAACATCAAAAACTTTTATTTTCATATCATTAATTTCAAAATATGCAACTGGCCATGGGTAAAGTCCTCTTACAAAGTTATAAACACCTTTGGCGTCTTTGCTAAAATCTATTCTTAAATCCTCATTTTTAAAGTTATAAGCAAAAGAAACTTCACTTAAGTTTTGTTTTTGCGGTACTATCAAATCGTTGATTAAATCTTCTAAGGTTTGTAATAATAAATTACTTCCTATAAA
>JBAYZV010000122.1:0-5641 GCA_041672325.1 Candidatus Izemoplasmatales bacterium | reverse complement strand
GTGCTTGATATGCGAGAACGGTTATGAATTAATTTTTTTATCTACATACTCTATACACAAATTAAAATCTTTCAATTAAATTATCACAACTATCAATTATATATTCTGGAATTGTTTTAAACTTAGAGTTATTCAAATTATAAAAGTAACTATTTTCAGAATGAAAACTTTCGTTTAAAAATTTCCATAAAACTTTATCGTTTTTAAATTCGGGTTTCATGTTTAACAAAATTCTTGTAATATAAATCTTATCTAATGAATCGCCTTCTTTATATATTTTTTTCAAAAAAGAAATATCGTTTAGATCATTATAGAGTTTATTATAATCGAAATCAATGATGTTTTCTTTTATTTTTAATAAAGCATTATTTAGCTCTTCTACCGAAATTTCGTTTCCATCTTTATTGGTTGGACGATTTCGTAGATGAAGTAAAGAAGATAAAATCGAATATTCAGTAGAGTTATTTAGTAAAGTCATATCATAATAATTTCTTAGACTAACAACCCTTTTAACGATATTGTTGATTGTGTTTTTTGCTGCTACCAATTCATTTTCAACACAACTTATGATATCGCTTTTTTCAATACTTTGCTCATAAATTATTCCATCTTCATAGTAAAGATTCCATGCTTTGACATTATCTCCTGTTGGATGACTATTGTAAACAAAATCAATAACAGGTGTAAAATCATGAGTGAGCAATAACACTGTTTGTCCTCTTAAATTTTTTTCAACACTAGAAGAAAAAAGCTGATGCATTATTGCATACTTTTTATTACCATCAAAACTTGAAACCGGATCATCAAGAACTACTATGTCTGGTGTTTCACTAATTGCTTGAACGCAAAACAGCATTAAAGAAAGTGAGTTTAATTCCCCAAAACTTAATGTTCTTTTGGGAGATTTAATTTCTTCATTACTTTTATGTTTTAATATTGTTTTCGCATCATCATTACCATTGATTATCACTTGAATCTGGTATGGAATACCAGCTATTACTAGAAAATTATTAACGAATCCTGAGATGTCGTTAACTTTTTTTGCAAGGTCACTTTTTAACATACTTAGTTGTTTGTTAAGATCGTTTATTTTTTCTATTACTCTAGTCAGTTTATTATTAATGTTCTCCATTTTTTCATATAAATCAGCCGATACTTCTTTAAATAAAGAACTATTTATTTTTAAAGAATTAAAACGAGAACTTAATTCATCTTTTGATAAATCTAATAGTGTGATTGGATCTAAGTTTTTAATAACTTCTAATTTTGATTTTTCAATACTTAAAAGTTCAACACCGGTTTTAATTATATTTTTGGTTTCTGCAGATATTTCACCCTTATTTTGCTCACCCAATATTTTATCTGCATTTGCTTGACTAGTGTATTTCTTAAAATTGCTTAAAATAGCATTACTTTCTGCACTATTTTTAAAAGTCTGTTTATTAAATGTTTTAGTAATTGATTCATGTAATTCTTCAAAATTATCATCTAATGCTGAAAGACAAAAAGGGCACTTTGTATCAGTTATATAATTTTTACCAGATTTAAACCAATCAATCCATAAAAAATTATTTGGTGACTTAATTAAATTAATATATTCTTTGTGATTATCCTCAACATCTTTATCAATATTTATGTTTTTTATACCTTTAGCAAAAGTACTTTTCCCGTCAAAATCGTTTTTATTATTGAATTTAATTGATTCAGTAATTGATCTTATCTCTTCCATCACTGTACTGATATTTTCATTATTAACTTCTTCTTTAAGCTCAGCTAATTCTGAATGTATATTTTGTATTTTTGTTTCGTAATCCGAAGTTTTTGTGATAATTTCAAATGAATTATTAATAATATCTTCTTTAAATAAATAATTTTCAACATATTCGGTATCAAAATATAGGATTGATTTAAAACCACCATGACTTATCACAGGGGTTTTATTAGTACCAAAGGGGATATACCTCTTTAACAATTCATTTTCTCCTCTTATACTTGCCAATAGTGCTTTTCCTAAAGTACTTTTACCAATACCATTATTTCCATATTTTATATTAATTTTGTTTGGTACAATATCAATTAATGCCTCTCTAATATTTCCGCAATTTTCATATTTAATTTTACTCATATTTTCCTCCTTGATTATTCTAAATGTATTATAACACCCAAAAAGTTTTATAACAAACGAGGGATTGTAAAGACCTAAGTTTTTGGTTGGTTTTGCATGAAAAGAATCCAAAGCCTTGTTAAGACCTAGATTCAATGTTTTATTGTTGTAAACTATGTTGTGTTATGTTGTCTATGGTAGTTAAATATAAATCAACACTGTAAAAGTCAGTGTGAACGATACTGATTCCATCAACTTAATATCACTACTGACTAAGATATAAATATAAACTCTTTCAATAAGAGTTCTATGACACGCCAAATCAAACAAAACTTAGTCTACCATAATCAAAAGTTAAGTTGTCGCGAAAGTTACTTATGCAATTAAGCAAACTTTTGCAGTTAATCACTAATTCTTTTACAAAACCGTTGGATTATATACTGTGTATATGGTTTTATTTTAAAATTGCCTTCACTGAGTGATGATGCTTTAATGAACAGTTATATGTCAATATGGATTATTCAATTTAAGGTTATCCCTATTATTACGATAATTACTTAAAACCTTTATCAATAGACCTTTTTTCTCTTAATCTAAAAATAAAATACATCATTATGCTTGCTAATATAACACCACTAAAATCTATTAAAACATCTCTAATTTCTCCACTACGACCATCAACAAAGAGTTGTATCGTTTCATCAGCAATAGCTGATAGAAGTCCATGTATCAAAACTACAATGACTAACTTTGCTTTATTGAAATATTTCATATAAATTACATACCATATCACACCAAGCAAAAAGAATGATTCTACTATAAATCCACTTTGAATAGAAGATATATTAGCTGGTAACAATGATTGAGTTAGAATTAGTAAGTGCATTAGTACACCTAATACAATAAATATTATCTGTTTCAAAGTAATTTTTCTTTATTTTTTTTCCTATTATGATATTTTTTTGTCAAACTAATTACTATGTTTTTAAGATATTTAATTATATTATGGACTTGAGTACGAAAAGGCTTAATAAAAACGTAGCATATAAATAAAAGAGCCATTGAATACACTATAGATAAACTTCCATTAACAATTAAATCTATATACTTATTAGCATTACTAAAATTTGGAAAATGCTCGTATACATATACAAAACCGATAAATATTGCGATCAAACTATAGTTAAGAGTATAATATCCCTTAGGTTTATCCTCAAATCCATATTTATATAAGACATAGGGCTCGATTGTATGACAAATCGTTAAATTTGTAATTATTGTAGCAATTAAGATACCATTAATACCAATAATGTTTACCAGTATAAGAGATAAAGTCAAATTGATCACTCCCTCAAATATTGGTTTATGTCGATCATTATAAAAAGTTCCCGAGGCATCTCTGAATACTAGCGTTGATTGTCTCATAAATTGAATGAAATAATTGATTGTTAATGTAACAACTATATTTCTTTCAATTATAGATTGATCCGAAAAAATAATACTTATTAAATTATCAGCAATAGCTAAAAAGCCTAGATAAAAAATAACTGCAACAATGAAGTTTATTATATATATCATTTTAAATTGATTGTGGAATATATTTTTGGGATTACTAGCATATGAATGCCCTAAAATTGATGTTATAGCAACAAAGCCTAATGAAAGCAGACTCGAAACTCCAGTTAAAATAGTAATATAGTTAGTGTATCTACCTAGAATTATAACGCCTATAAATGACCCTATAATGACGCCGTTTAGCGTTACAACTAACAATCCACCTATTTTATGGGCAAACATTGCCTTTGTATTATTTATAACTTCAATTTTTAGATCTTCATCAATATGTTTATAAAAAATGATTTTAGACCTATAATGTTTTTTAAAGATATAATTAGTTATTATCCATTGTATAATGTTTGATAAAACAATACTCATGAAAAATAATTCAAATGATTTAAAATAAACTAATATAAATATTTGTAGTAAAGACTCAAATATTTGAGATACAGATCTTATTGTTGTCGTAACATAGTTATTTTTATACGCATTTATTAATGAAGTTTTATATGCATAAAAATATGTAAGTACTGTAGAAAGCAAGAAAAGTAGATAACCAATATATATATTATAAGTTCCTGTTGTGTCTTTTGCCAGAAATGGCAAAAAAGGAAGAATAATCAGCCCTACTATTGTAATAACAAAACCTATAATCAAATATACTTTCTTAAACAAATAGTAAAGAGAAGAAATTTTTTTTGTATCATTATCTATAATAGGCTTATACATACTAAAAGTAATTGCTGTACCAACTCCTAATTCTGCTACTGACAAAAATCCTATTATACTAACATATAATGAATATAACCCGTTAGCCTCATCACCTAATTCGTTTACTAAGAATCGTCTAGATAATAACGTTAAAACTAATAGTATTATTTTGAAAAATAATGATGTAAATATATTTATTGCAGCTTTTTTTCTATCCATTATTATTTGACCTTTCAAAATTTACATTCATTATTATAGATATTTTCATTAAGTAAGTATATGTGTTGATTAAACCAAAGAATTTAAATATGATTTTTTATCCTTGTATAGGTCCATATTAATATAGTTTTGACCAAACTGTTCGGTTGATATAATCGATATATCCGATAATAATCCTTAATACTTTATCAGATACATTTGGCATTGTGTAATCTTCAACATATCTTAGTGTATTTTTATCTTGAGTTTCTAGCACTTCTAAAGCCTGCATAATTCTTTCTTTATTTAATCCCACCATCATAACAGCAGCTTCTTCATAAGCTTCTGGTCTTTCGTGTGCTTCTCTTATATTAAGTGCTTTAAACTTTAATATTGATGATTCTTCACTAATAGTACCCGAATCACTTAATACACACTTAGATTCTATTTGAAGTTTATTATAATCTATAAACCCTAATGGTTTTAATGTTTGAACTAAAGGATTAAATTTAATACCTCTAGCTTCAATCATTTTTCTTGTTCGAGGATGTGTGGAGATAATGATAGGTAGCTGATACTTTTCAGCAATTGCATTTAAAGTTTCTACTAAATCAAAGAAATTGTTTGAGTTAATGTTTTCTTCTCTATGGGCTGGAACTAAGAAAGATTTTCTAAATCTATTAACGATTCATATTTTTTTCTTATGGTAATTATTGCGATATTATAATAGATTTTACACTTTTGTAAATCATAAATTTTTATCAAGTATATCTGCTATTCTTTTACTCGCTAATCCATCCCCATATGGATTACTTGCTTTTGACATCCTATCATATTCATTTTGATTTGTTAATAATTGATTAAATGCATTGTAAATTGTTTCTTCATTAGTTCCAACTAGTTTTAATGTTCCAGCTGCTATACCTTCAGGTCTTTCTGTTGTGTCTCTCATAACCAATACTGGTTTACCAAGTGATGGTGCTTCTTCTTGTATCCCACCACTATCAGTAAGTATTAAATAAGAAGCATTTAGGAAGTTATGAAAATCAAATACTTCTAATGGTTCTATTA
>JBAYZV010000121.1:0-5681 GCA_041672325.1 Candidatus Izemoplasmatales bacterium | reverse complement strand
TGAAAGACTATAGTCTGGTGGCGATGGCGAAGTGGACACACCTGTATCCATACCGAACACAGAAGTTAAGCACTTCAGCGCCGAATGTAGTACTTACGTGCGAGACTAGGACGTTGCCAGGCTGTCTTTCTTTTTATATGCCTCAATAGCTCAGTTGGTTAGAGCACATGACTGTTAATCATGGGGTCCTAGGTTCGAGTCCTAGTTGAGGCGCCATAAAATTGGCCCGTTGGAGAAACGGTTAACTCACATGCCTTTCACGCATGCATTCACGGGTTCGAATCCCGTACGGGTCACCAGCAAAAAATATAAAGTTAGCGATAAAGCTAGCTTTTTTTATTGTTTTTAAATTTTAAAAATTCATCAAAATTCATCACTTTTTTTACAAAATAGAAGTCAAATTTTCTCTATGTACTCATACATTTCGCAAATTTGCTAGATCAACTTTGTTAATGTTATTGAGTCACATACATTATAGTAGAATTTAGTCTATTTTTATGATTTTTTTTGCATTTTAGTCGTAAGCGTCAAACCATCAGTACCTAGAATTAAAGGGATAATGATAGTATAATACCTTCAAACTAAAAACTTGGAGGTATTTTTTATGCAAGCAGATCCAATCTATCAAGCAAAATGGCTAGAGATAGTAAAGAATTACAAAACAAGTAACCAAACTATGAAAACATTTTCTAAAAGAAATAATATCAAAGTATCTCAATTACATTATTGGCTCAAAAAGTATAAGATGAGAGCTATAGATAAACGAACACAGTTTATCGAGATAAAAACTGATAAGCAAGTTATTAATCAAAATTCAATAAAACTTAGCTATGGAAAACTAACCATCGAACTATCAGATAACTTTAATGAATCATCCTTATTAAAGATATTAAAGGTAGCTGATCAAGTTGTTTAACTTAAACAAAATAGAGAATGTCTATCTAGCAGTAGGCCCGACAGACCTAAGAAAATCAATTTATGGATTAACATTAATAGTTCAATCAACCTTTAAACTAGATATCTATCAAAAGAGTTTATTTGTCTTCTGTAATAAAACAAACCACAAAATTAAAATAATTCATTTTGATAATGGCTTCTGGTTATATTACAGAAGACTAGATAAAGAGAAGTTTAAATGGCCTAATACTTAACAAGAACTGATTAGTATTAGTTTTAATGAATTAGATTGGTTATTTAAACGGACATGAATTAAGATTAGAAAGCGACTTAATTATGACTGATAAAATCAAGAATACCATCGACAATAATGCAGAACTTAAAGACTATATTTCTTCTCTTGAAATTGATATTAAGAATCTAGAAATTGATAATGACAATTTAAAAACAGTCATAGCTGAACGAGAAGCAGAGATTAATCTATTAAAAGAAGCTATGAAGTTATCTGGAGCCAAGATGCTTGAATCTAGTTCTGAGAAAACATCAGAAGGACAACTTTCTTTAGAGTTTTTTGATGGAACTGAAAAAGAAGCTAATTTAAAAGCTGAAGATCCTACTAAAAAAGAGTTAATGAAAAGAAAAGAATATCTATAACAGATAACTTAAGTCATTTAGAAACTGAAGTTACTGAATATACAATACCTGAAGATAAACTATTAAGGTATATAAAAGAGTTATTCGTCATTTAGAAAAACGAGCAGTTTATGCATGTCCTAAATGTGAATTAGTGATTAAAACAGATATGCCTAAATTGCCGATAGAAGGATTAATAGCTAATGCTTCTGCTTTAACACAAGTAATCGTTGATAAATTTGCGAATGGGATTCTTTTATATAAACAAAGCCAAGATTATGAAAGAGTTGGACTATCTTTATCAAGACAAAATTTATCTAATTGGACATTAAAATCAAGTGATTTACTTGCTATAGTTTATCAAGTAATGAAAAAAGAATTATTAAATAAAAAAATTTTACACGCGGATGAAACTACTTTGCAAGTATTAAATAAATCTGGTAAACCTGCCAAGAGTAAATCATATATGTGGTTACATCAGACAGGAAGATTTGATAGACCAATAGTGATATATGATTATAACTCATCAAGGTTTGGTGAAATAACCAATGAGTTTTTGAAAGACTTTAGTGGTTATTTACACACAGATGGTTATAGTGGATTAGCAATAATATCACCAAAGCCTATAGAAATAAACTATCTCGAAGCTGGTTTTTTCCAAGGTCAACATAAGAATGATGAACATGCATTGGTATACTTAAGAACATTAATTGATGATGATTTCAATGGATACTCATATTTTAAAAACCACAGAGATTATATGAAAAAATATGTGACTATTTATGCTAAGATCATTTATACATCAGTTATAGTTGGTACAAGCCTATTTTTTATCATATTGTTTAGTTTTAATCAATCATTGGATATTATTATAAGATTGATACCAGTGTTTATCTCAATCATATTGTTGGTGTTAATATTTATATTTAAACATTTATTAAAGAAGCACAATCAACGTGGCGAAAGTCTATTTGGATTTCCATATGATATGGTTTATATTAATCAGTTCCATTATAAGTTTAGAATTAAAACCAAAGCATTTTTTATCTCCTGTATTCAAGCTTTTATTGACTTAGGGTTATAAAAATTTGTTGTTCTTTTTTCAATATAAAATAATTGAAAAGACATATAAATCTGATTTGGATTTATATGCCTTTTACTTTTTAATTGACTTAACTTGTGTTGGTTGCTATAAAACTCAGTTTAAGATACATCGCTAATTACATAAGATATATTTAATCATTTAATACTTTTTTAAAAGATTAATCCTCGATGATGATATTTAAAAAGCTAATAAAAGTATTGTTATTATAATTAATGGTTATAATAATGATGATATTTGTTCGTTCTGGATTATCACTAATTTTTTGATTGATATAATCATGCTTTATCAGTAGTTGATTGCCTTCAAAGTGATATGAGTCTTCATCTATATTGCCATCTGCTGAGATAGAAGAGATACCTTTTCCAAAGGTTTCGATTAAAAATTTGACGTCTTCATTATAAATATAAGTGACATTTTTATCGGTAATGATGTAGGGTTGGTTGTTATCAACTAATTCTAGATCTATTTGAATATAACCTAAATTTGTTAATACATAAACCTCAAGCAATCCAGGTTCTAAAGCCTTTAATAAATTTTGATTGAAATAAATATAATGACTTTCAAAATGAAGGTGACTAATGTCTTTTTCAATCTTATTAATATATAGTTTTTCAATGACTATGGCTTCTTCAACATAAATAAATGGATCATATGTGTCGCTTATATTGAAAAACAAGTCAGAGTTAAAGAATACTTCACTTGAGTCGATATCCTCAATTGTAGATTGGCTTGTAGTGTGATTTGTTGGCGTGGAGTTACAACCGAAAAGAAATAAGAAAAATATTAATAAAATCCCGGTTTTTTTCATTATTTCACTTACTTCTTAACAAAACTTAAGAAGTATCCTTTCAATGTTTGATTTGCTTATACTTTTGATTTGAAATTATACTAATATCATAGCACTTTCTTTATCTTAAATGAACAATGATACTAAATTTAATATATTTTATTTAAACCTATTTTTTTTAAGTTTATAAATGGTATACTAAATTTAGTTAGTATATTTTGTGATTCAGTTTTTACAAATTAATAAATAAATAAATAAATAAGAGGATTGTAAAGTGATGAAAGAAAAAAATGAAGAACCACTAATTGAATTTTTTCTAATTTGAGTTAGAGGATAGCATTGCGATGAGCTCAGATATGGGATCAAGATTAATTTGCAGTGAGAACACATATTAGGGAGGAAATGGTAAAATGAAAAAATATATAAGTCTGTTCGTAATAATTTTATCAATTTTTACTTTAAGTTCTTTACTTGTTAGAGTTCAAGCTTCAGATGTGCCAAGCACAAAATATACTGTCACCATGAATGCTTCTTTTGACTCGGATAATATTCTTGGACCTACGATATTTGAAGATAAGGCGTATGGAAGCATCATATCTTTTGATCTCTCAGGATTGACTAGCTATGATTTTGATTTTTGGTTGGTGAATGGTAAAATCCGATATGATTTACCTGTGAATCACCAATTTGTAGTGACAGGAAATATGGCAATAACAGCGGTATTTAGTCAAACAGATAGGCTCGCGGTCGTATTTGTTGATAGTAACGGTGATATCATTGAAACAAAATATACGACAGCAGAATCACCAGAGGCTGTAACGGCTCCTGTGGTTTCATCTTATTCGAAACCGGGTTATGTGGTCGATAGCGGTCAAACTTGGAATGCTGGACTGACCGGTATTACCGAATCGTGTATACGGATATTACAATATAATATAGACATCGAAAGTGAGTTTACATTGACGGTTTTCGAAGGGGTTGTTAATACAACACCTAATGGTTCAGATGATAAATTCATGTTTAATACCGTTGTGGAAGTTGAAGCTGATACTCCTAGACTTGGCGAAAAATTTAGTCATTGGGAAGTTGATGGTCAAAAAGTATCTTATGATCAAACAATTAATATAACGGTTATCAAAGATATATCCTTACAAGCAGTCTATGTGTTGAACACGATGACAGTTGAAAAAACGCCATTAGTTTCAATTTATGAAGCTGATTTAAGATTGAATTACGATAGTTTTATTGGTCAAATGTATTTACCTGAGGGTCATGAGTTGATTGATTTTGGATTTTTAGAATCAACAGATTTGATTGAGTTAAGCTTTAATGACGCCTATCGGGTAAGAATCGAAAAACATTATGGGGCAACAGGTGAATATCTTGCCAGTTTTAATGCTGATATTAAGTCAGCCAAAGCCTATTTGGTTACTAAATTTGATGGGACATTACATTATACGTATAGTCAACAGATTAATGATGGCTTACTTGGAGAAGGTACCGAAGATAATCCTTATTTAGTGAATAACATTGCCGGTTTAGAAGCAATCAGAAGCGACTTATCTGCTTATTATACGCTAACTGCTGATCTTGATCTAACAGCCTACAATTCGGAAGCGAATAGTTTAGGTTGGCTTCCAATAGGTGATTCAATAAATCAATTCACAGGTTATTTTGATGGACAAGATCATTATATCAAGGGTTTGACGATTAATCGTCCTTCTACAGATAATGTTGGTTTATTTGGTCATATTGGCGTTAGCGATACATCGAGTCCCACAACCATAAAGAATATTGTCTTAATTGATGTTGATATTACAGGTAATAGAGGTACTGGTGCTTTGGTGGGTAGAGTGACTGGAAATCAGCATACATTAATAGAAAACGCCGGTGTTATTAATGGTAGCGTTAGAGGAACTGGTGCTACTGGTGGCTTGGTTGGCTCAAATAATAGTTTTACTACGACTGGTGCAGCTGATCGAAACCCAGTTGTCCGAAATAGTTTCTCTGTTGGTATAACGGTGTATGGATTAGATACTGACAGTAGAACATATGAAAAATTTGGCGGACTAATTGGTTGTTCGCAAAAAGGATCTGTGTATGATAGTTATGCTATCAGTACAGTGAATATTAAAGACGATGTAAAAACCGCTGTAAGAGTCGGAGGTTTAATCGGTTGTAATATTTACCGTGGCTACTTAACTAATAGTTATTCAGCAAGCGGTGTGACCGCCTCTAATAGCAGTCCGGTAGGCGTCT
>JBAYZV010000120.1:0-5699 GCA_041672325.1 Candidatus Izemoplasmatales bacterium | reverse complement strand
GTTGGAAGTTCTTCTCAAGATATCCGTTTATTTTCTAGTATCGATGTTTTAGGTGTTGAGGTAAAACCATCAGTGAGTTTAAAGTACATTCCCAGTTATGCAAGTGGAAATATCAAAAACGTTGATGTTCAAGAGTTCTCAAAAATACTAGGAAGAGATGCTCCAAAATCAACTTATACTTTTTATAAAAAAAGAAGAATGATTATAGATTATAACACTACAGTTGAACAACTTAGGTATTCTAAACGTTTCATTGGTAGAGCTTTTTCAGGAAGTGTTAGAATCTCAGTTTTTTTACTAAAAAAGCTTGGTATGAGGTCTTCTGCTAATTTCCTTAGTATGGGAATTGTTCATTTACCAATGCGTGGTTTAGCTCATATGTCTGGTGGTGCTATTAGTTGGGGACAGTTAGATGGTTTAATCATGATGTTTAATGGTCATTTTTTCAAAGGTTTTAGTAAATATCTTAAAGAAAGAAAGTTAGTTAAAAAAGAGAAAAGAATTAAAAAACAATCAATAAATTAGAATTCATAATATTCTATTGATTTATTTTCAAAATGTTTGTCATTATATGTAATGAGATTAACTAATAGTTATAAATATTTGATTCATTATTATTGTTTGTAATAGATTGATTGACATTCGATATATTTTTTGATAAAGTACTATGTGAGATAGAGTAATGACGAAAGAGGAGGTCTTTTATGAATTATGTAATTTTTTCGGATTCTTGTGTTGATATTCCAGATAGTTTAGCGCAAGAACTTCAGTTAAATGTTATACCGCTAAAAGTTACTGTAAAAGGTAATGAGTATTCTAATTATCTTGATAACAGAGAAATTAGCCCAGTTGAATTTTACAATCTACTTAGAAAACTTAACACCGCTACTACTGCACAATTAAATCCCAATGATTTCATTGAAGCATTTACACCTTACTTACAAAATGGAAAAGATGTCTTGTATCTCGCTTTCTCAAGTGCTTTGTCCGGAACTTATAATTCAGCTATTATCGCAAAAAAACAATTATCTAAAGTATTTCCTAATCAAGAAATCGAAGTTATTGATACTTTAGCTGCTTCAATGGGACAAGGACTACTGGTTACATTAGCTGCTAAAAAACGGTTAGAAAACATGAAATTGTCAGATTTGGTTGATTATGTTGAAGGCATAAAAACTAAAATTTGTCACTTATTTACAGTAAGCGATTTAGGGCATTTACGAAGAGGCGGCCGTTTGTCAGCTAGTTCTTTAGTTTTGGGAAATCTTTTAAATATCAAACCATTATTGCATGTAAATTTAAAAGGTGAATTAAAAGTGTATGGAAAAGCAAGAGGGAGATTCAAATCTTTAAATAATTTGATTAATAGAATGGAAAAAACATTTGATAAAGATAATAATGATTTGATATATATCTCACATGGAGATTGTATTGAAGATGCTGTTTATGTTAAAAATATTATTATGGAAAAACTTGGTTTAAACGATAAACAGATTTTGATAAATTATATTGGGCCCGTAATTGGAGCTCATTCAGGAGTAAACACTTTATCAATATTCTATATTGGAAATGAAAGAACATATTAAGTAGAGATTTTCTCTACTTTTTATTTTTATAACACCCATTTGATGTTATAATAATTAGTAATTACAATAATGAATAAGAGGACTATAGTATGTATGAAATCATTAACAAGAAGAAATTAAATAATGATGTAGACTTAATGGTTATTCACGCACCATTAGTAGCTAAAAATACTCTACCAGGTAATTTTGTTATAATAAGAGTTAATTCGTCAGGGGAAAGAATTCCTTTAACAATAGTGGAAAACGATAAAGAAACTATCACTATAATATCTCAAAAAGTTGGTTTTACAACCAAATTACTTGGCGAAATGAAAATCGGAGATTCTTTAGAAGATGTAGTTGGTCCTTTAGGATTAAAAGCAGAAATTAAAAGAGTCAATAAAGTAATAGGAATTGCTGGAGGCGTTGGTGCAGCTCCACTTTATCCTCAATTAAAAGCATATCATGACCAAGGAACAATAGTTGATTTAGTTATCGGTGCACAGAATAAAGAACATCTTCTTCTTTTAGATAAATTCGAAAAAATAGTGGACAATATCTATATTTGTACTGATGACGGTTCTTTAGGAACTAAAGGATTCGTTACTAATGCTTTAGATAATCTTTTAAAATATAATAGTTATGATTTGGCAATAGCTATTGGCCCGCTGATAATGATGAAGAATGTTGTTGAGCTAAATAAAAAACATCAGCTAAAAACATATGTTTCTTTAAATCCAATAATGATTGATGGCACTGGTATGTGTGGTAACTGTCGAGTTAGTATTAATGGAAAAACATATTTTGCTTGTGTTGATGGACCTGACTTTCCAGGAGAGGGAATTGATTTTGATGAATTAATTCACAGACAAACATATTATAAAAAAGAAGAACATATTTGTAATTTAAGGTTAGGTAAAAAAGATGATTAATCGCACAAAAATGCCTGAACTTGATCCGCTTCTTCGAAATAAGATTTTTGAGGAGGTCGCTAAAGGTTTTGATATATCACAAGTAAAGATTGAAGCATCTAGATGCTTAGATTGTAAGAATCCTCGCTGTGTGAATGCTTGTCCTGTTAATATTGATATTCCAAAGTTTATTAGATTAATTGTTGAAGAAAAATATCAAGAAGCTTATTGTACTGTTTATCAAGATAATATCTTACCTGCAGTATGTGGTAGAGTTTGTCCTCAAGAAAAGCAATGTGAAGGAGCTTGTGTATTAGGAATAAAATATGAACCTGTAGCTATTGGTGCTTTAGAAAGATTTTTAGGGGATTATAGTTTGAAAAATAACTATCTAAAAAACGAAGAAATCATTGAAAACCATAAAAAAGTAGCTATCATTGGTAGTGGGCCTGCTGGATTAGCTTGTGCAGCTACAACTAGAAGAATGGGTTATTCAGTTGAGGTTTACGAGGCGTTACATGAATTCGGTGGTGTATTAAAATATGGTATACCAGAATTTAGATTACCCAAGGCTATCGTTGATACAGAAATATTGAGATTAGAAAAGCTAGGAATAGTTTTCCATAAAAATGTGATTATCGGTAAAACATTGACAATTAATCAATTATTCAAAGAATATGATTATAAAGCTGTTTTTATTGGCTCAGGCGCTGGATTACCTAGCTCACTTGGGATAAAAGGTGAAAACCTTAATGGTGTTTATTACGCTAATGAATTCCTAACAAGAGTTAATCTAATGAAAGCAAATAATTTTCCTAATTCAGCAACACCAATAAAAGTTGGTGAAACTGTTGCGGTTGTTGGTGGAGGAAATGTAGCTATCGATGCTGCAAGAACCGCAAAAAGATTAGGCGCAAAAAATGTATATATTGTTTATCGACGTAACATGGAAGCTTTACCCGCTAGACTAGAAGAAATCCACCACGCTATAGCTGAGGGAATTGAGTTTAAATTACTTTTAAATCCCGTTGAGATTATTGGATTTGATTACGAGATTAAACAAATCAAATGTCAAGTTATGAAATTAGGAAAAAAGGATGAATCTGGTCGTCAAAGGCCAATACCTACAGATGATTTTGAAACAATTGACGTTAACAATCTTATTGTCGCAATTGGTCAAAGTCCAAATCCAATAATTAAAAAGACAACACCCGACCTTATTGTGGATGACTGGGGAAGAATTATTGTAAATAATTATCAAACTTCTATTCCCGGAGTATTTGCTGGAGGAGATATTGTTACAGGTGCTGCTACTGTTATCTTGGCAATGGGGGCTGGAAAAGAAGCTGCAAAAAGAATTAATGATTACATTTTGACACTGAAATAAATATTCAGTGTCTTTTTTAATTTTATTTATGACAAATCTGTCATATCATATTGACAGACAATAACGTCAGTGATAAAATTAATAACATGACAGGCTTGTCATATGAGGTGATAATATGCCAACACAAACTTTTTTAAATCTCGATAAAGAAAAACGAAATCGTATCATCGATGCAGCCATCAACCTGTTTGCAGAACGCACATATGAACAGACAATGATTTCAGATATCATTAAAATCGCAAAAATTCCCAGAGGGAGTTTCTATCAATATTTTGAAGATAAAGATGATTTATACTTTTATATCTTCGATATTGTAAAATTAAAAAAGATGGAATACATGAAAAACACTTTAACAAACTATGAAAATATTAGTTTTATCAATCTAGTTCGAAAACTCTATAATGAAGGTGTTAAGTTTGCTACTGACCATCCAAAATATATAAAAATAATTGACAATCTTCTTAGAAATAAAAATTACATCTATGACAAACTGATAAAAAATAATATCAGTATTGCTGAAAATATATACGTAGATTTGATTAAAAAAGACATGGAAAAGGGGTTGATAAGAAAAGATATTGATGCTATTACCTTTGCTAGAATCATTGTCCAATTAACCTCAAATATAGCTGTTGAAGAACTTGATTTAGATAATCTTGAATTAAGTTATAACAAAATGATAGACAAAAACTCAAAAATACTTGATATTATTGAATACGGCGTAAGTGAAAGGATAAACTGATGTTTAAGGTTGAAGATTTGTATTTTAAATACAAAAACAATAAAGAAGATGTATTAAAGGGTATCAGTTTTGAGATTAAAGAAGGAGAAATTTTTGGCTTTCTCGGTCCAAGTGGTGCCGGTAAAAGTACTACTCAAAAAATTATCATTAAAATTTTAGAAGATTATAAAGGAAGAATCCTTTATAAAGGAAAGAACTTAAAAGAATATCGAAATGATTTCTATGAAGATATTGGTGTTAGTTTTGAAATGCCAATTCACTTCTCTAAAATGACCGCTATGGAAAACATTAATTTTTTCTTAAAGCTTTATAAAAATAACGCTGATGTAGAAGCACTAATGAAAAAAGTGGGGCTATGGGAAGATAGAAACAAAATGGTTGGAGAATTCTCTAAAGGAATGAAGATTCGTCTAAATCTAGTGAGAGCATTACTAAACAAACCTAAAATGCTATTTTTAGATGAACCAACAAATGGCTTAGATCCTACAAATGCTAAAATACTAAAAGATACGATTAAAGAGTTCCAACAGACCGGTGGAACTGTATTTATAACATCTCATATCATGGCGGATATTGACCAATTGTGTAACAGAGTTGCTTTCATTGTCAATGGTGAAATCAAAGAAATTGACTCGCCAAGAAACTTGAAAATTAGATATGGCAAAAAGGTTGTTTCAGTTGAATACAAAGCAAACGATGAGATTATTAAAAAAGAATTCCCTATCCGGGAAATAGGTAAAAACAGAGATTTTATCAATATCATTACATCTAAAGAAATCGAAACAATCCACAGCGGTGAAACTACTCTAGAAGAGATTTTTATAGAAGTAACTGGGGTGGAACTATCTAATGAAAACCAATAGATTATGCCTATTAATAAAAGGAGAACTTATAAGGCTTCGTAAATATAACGTGGTCTTTATTAGCGTTTTTATCGCACTTGTTTGGGGTGTGATTTTATACTTTGTTAACGCTGAACTTTTTAACGCTTTATTGCCCTTTTTGATTCTTATTGACGCAACGATGATGAGCATAATGTATATTGGTAGTGTTATGTTTTTTGAAAAAAAGGAATCTACATTATCTTCAATACT
>JBAYZV010000119.1:0-5719 GCA_041672325.1 Candidatus Izemoplasmatales bacterium | reverse complement strand
AAATATGTTTATACTTTCTTGGAATGGGGTCCAGATTTTAATCCTATTTTGACTGAAAATGTTGAGTATCATCCATATTTCGAAGAAACAATTAGAACTTATGAAGTTAAGTTTATTGATGGAAATGGTGATGTATTCGCTACTATTTATGTGCCATATGGCGGTAATGGAGTTGTGCCTGAAGGTACTCCAATAAAAGATACAACAGTACAGTATTATTATGAATTTACTATGTGGCAAACAGAACCTGTTTCTGTTAGAAGAGATATGGAAATCCAAGCTTTATTTAATCGATATTTACAACAATACAAAGTAACTTTTATTGATGAGTTTGGCAATATATTAAAACAACAGATGGTTGAATATGGAACAGGAGCTACTGAACCGATTGCTTCATTAATTCCTAATAAAGCTGACACTAATATGTACACATATACATTCTCTGGATGGTCAAGACCATTTAGTAATGTTACAGAAGATATGACTGTTCAAACAGTTTATATTGGTTTATTAAGAAAATATACATATACATTCTATGATGAAGATCAAGAGACTATCTTGAAACAAGTCACTGATATTTATGGTACAAAAATACTTCCACCTAAGTATCCTACAAAAGAAGGTAATGAGTTAATAACATATATTTTTGTAGGTTGGGATAAAGTGGTTTCTGATACTTTAACAGGAAATATTACTTATTATGCAATTTATGAGTCTCAACTTAAGTCATATAACGTAGTTTTCTATAATGGTAATGGACAAGTGCTTGAAGTTCAAAAAGTTAGTTTTGGTTTTTCTGCTTTAACACCAAGTTTTATACCTAATAAAGCACCTACAACTATGTATGATTATGTATTCGTTGAATGGCAAGAAGACTACACATATATTACAGGTGATTTGAATGTGTATCCAGTATTTACAACAACGCTTAGAAAATATGATGTTACATTTGTAAATTACGATGGATCAGAAAAAGTTATACAAGTTGAGTATGGTATGAGTGCTACTGGTAAAGTAGCTACACCTTATCAACCTGGATATAGATTTGTTGGTTGGGATAAAGATATTTCTGTTATTAAACAAAATATTACAGTTAATGCTATTTATGAACCTAACGATTATGAAGTAAGATTTCACAGTATAGAACCAGCTGCTGGTTCTATGGATACAATTGTTGTTACATATAATAGCGAGATTCAAATTCCGGCTAATAATTTCAGTCGTTCAGGATATTATTTTGGTGGTTGGAAAACAAATCCTGATAGTGAATATCCTGATTTGCTAGAGCAAGATACGTTTGTTTTAGAAGATGAAGGAAAAGATTTATACGCGACTTGGATTCCGATTATCTACAATATTGATTATGAATTAGAAGGTGGAGTTGCGGTCAATCCAACTCAATACACAATAGAAGATAGGATTATTCTTCAACCAGCAGAAAAAGAGGATTATAAATTCTTAGGTTGGTATATAAAAGAAATAATAGAAGATGTTCCTGATCCACTTTTAAGAGGTATGAGAAGACTTAGTTCTTATGACAGTCTACAAAAAATAGAAGTTATTGAACCAGGTCAAATAGGTAACATTATTTTAGTTGCGGCATTCCAATATGATGGCTATATCAAGTTAAAAACAGAAAGTACACTTGGCTTATTCCACGCCGATATAGCAACTACAATTCCTATATATGAAAGAGAAGTTTATGATGATTTAAACCCAGTATACTTACTTGGTGTCTTCCTCGGACAAACTATAGGCAACTTAAGAGAAAACTTTGTTAATGAAAATATTCTTTTCGTAGACAAAGATGGGAATATTTTAACAGATGACCAAGTTGTCGCAACTGGTTATCAAATTATTATTAAAGATGAGGAAGATGAAACAATGATAAAAGACAGAGTGCATATTGTGCTAAAAGGCGATACTAATGGCGATGGAAGACTTACTGGAACAGATACTGTAATGTTTGAGAACCATGTTTCATTAAAAGTAGAAATGATTGAAGCTTCTAAGATATTAGCAGCTGATATGAATAATGATGGTAGGATAACAGGAACAGATACAACAGTTATTACGAACCATATTTTAGGCAAAATCTTGTATTGGGATCCAGAGATCACAACAACTTTAGAGGTGAATTAATATGAAAAAAATGATGTCGATAACGATTAATATAATAACTATAACGCTATTAATAATATCGTTTTCTTTAAAATCAATTAAAGTAGAAGCATATACTCCGCCATATGAAATATATTTGACAGCTGATACTTCAGGACTTGAAGCATTTGACACTAGAGGAGATTTAGAAGTATATTATGATTCTGGATATGGTGAAATTCCTTTAACAGTTAATGCTAGATCATTGTCTGGGACGGATATAACATTAGCCTCGCTAGATTTCTCGTTAGTTACCGAAGGACCTTTTGGTGACATAACCTTTGTTGAATCAAGAAAAATAGGTTCAGGAAGAGATGAGAGAGATTTATGGAGTATATCAAATAATACTAGTTTTATGAGTTTTGTTTGGGACTCTACACTAACTCTAAATGAAACAATCACACCAACCGGAGTTGAGTTAGCAACGATATTTATTGCTTATGATATAAGTGATACATCTAGCGAATTTGCTTTAGATTTATTATATAGTGATGCTTCTCATTATATTGAAACAACAATTACAACAATTCCTGCAGAAGATTTTTCAATGCAATCATTAAATGTTGGAACACCAAGTTCTGCTCCTTCAGCTGAATTATCAAATATACAAGTTATAGGTGATTCAGGCATTGAATATTTTAATGAAATTCAAGCAGCGAGCCCTAACCAAATTCCTATTACGATATCTTATCAGGATTCTCTAAGTAGATTGACTGTTAATACTATGAAGGTTAGTCCAACAGCTACTGTTTTAACCTCAAGTAACTCTCTTCCGTATACAAATGGAGAAGTTGTGACAATTACTGTTAGTGATGGCGAAGGGGCTAGCGCAGTAACTCAAACTTATGAAATATTACTGAGTGTGGTTTCACCTAAAACGGAAAACTCTTTAAGTAATTTATCGGTTAGTATAGGTGACATAACACCGGCCTTTGATCCTAATACAACTGAGTACACTTTAAACTTAGATTATGCAGAATCGACTACAATGATTAATGCTTCTATAGATTCCGCTGATTTGTCAACTATAGACAAGAGTTCAATTTCAAAGACTTTCCCTGTTGGTACAACAGTGGAAACTTTTGTTGTAACAGCAGAAGATGGTACAACAAAAACATACACAATCAATGTTGTTAGAGAAGCTGCTTCAGATAATACAAACTTAACTGGAATTACAGTTAATGGAATTTCAGCAAGCTACGATGGAATTTCTGCTTTTAATTATTCTTTAGCTGAAGCAACTGCAACCTTTTCATTTAGAATTGCTCCAGAAGATACTAAAGCGACATTGAAATATAAATTGTCTTCAAATACTACAGATACATCAATTTTAGCTAATACTAATTCTCAAAGTTTTGGTATTTTAAACGATCAAACAATTATTTATGATATTTTGGTCACAGCTGAAAATAATGCAACAAAAACATATACGTTAATAATAAGTAGAGCGCCTTCAACAAATTCTTCACTAACTAAGTTAGAAATCCAAGAAGGAGTTTCAACTTCAGTTCTAACTCCGTCTGGTGGGGTTTATACTTATAATTTATCAGCCACTGGTGAAACTCAAATTACTGTTTTACCAACTGCTGTCAGTAATTCTAGTGTAGAACTTTTAAATCCAAGTTCACAAGTAGTATCACCAATGATTATAGATATTCAATCATTATCTGTTGGAACTCACATATATATCTTGAAAGTTACAGCTCAAGATGGAGTTACTACTTCAAATTATGAATTAAATATAGTTAAAAAATCAGATCAAAAAGAAATTATTACATCAAAAGTCACTGACAAAACAGATAGTTATTCTGAAATTACTTTTGATGATATAGATTATGATTATAATAGTGGAACTTTTACGTATATGTATCGTTTCGATTATGAATATACTTTAGTTCGATATCAACTTGAAACTTCAGCGTTATCAACAATATCAGGTAATGGGTTTTACCCAGGAACTAATCCGAATCAAGGTTATTTCGATATAACACTTTCTGACACGACACAAACAAAAACTTTTACAGTTGAGGCGGAAGATGGTTCGGTTAGAACATATACTGTAAGTTTTTCTAGATATCCAGCAGATACTGACAAATCTTTAGAAGATTTACAAATTAATGCTATAACAGTTGATGGATTTTCACCAACTAAATTTAGCGGATATGACAGAATTATTGTGCCTGGGGATACCGCTTCAGTTTATATTGACGGAATTCTAGCACCTGAATCAAAAGCAACTATTACTTATAATAGTGGAACAGAACAACAATTCACTTTAACTAGAGGAGTTGTTAAGGTGATTAGTATTAAAGTTACAGCTCAAGATGGTAGTTCAAATACATACACGATAGAAGTTGTAGCAGCTAATGAAAACAATGATATTACTGATATTCAGTTTAATAATATTTCTTATTCTTTCAATCCTGGTACCACCATTTATAATTTAACAGTTGATTATACTGTCGGCGTTACAAATGTTACAGTACTCACTCCATCAGGAGCTGAGTCAACTGTATTTGGTGATGGAGCTAAGGTTTTATCGGTAGGTAATAATACATTCAAAGTATATGTAGAGTCAGAAGCTGGAATAAAAGGAGCTGAATATACTTTTAATATAACAAGAAGCGCTGCTAGAACTAATAATTATTTAGAAACACTGACAGTTGGAACGAGTGCTCTTACACCTAGTTTTGCTTATAACGTGTATAATTATTCGGTTCGAGTTGATAATAATGTTACTGAAGTAACAGTTAATGCGACTGTACCTTTAGAAGATGGGTCAACTATTATATCTGGTTTAGGCTCATATACTTTAACTAGCGGACAGATAAAAACAGTTAATATAATTGTTAAAGCTGAAAATGGCACAAATAGAACTTATACAGTTGAAATACTGAGAGCCAATGATATAAATACTTTTGATTCAATCGTAGTTGATGGAACTACCTATATTCCATCACAGTTTGATGTTAACAATGAATTACATTTAACTGAAGTAGCATATTCAATCAGTTCGCTTGGTGTTGTTGTTAATAAAACAGATGAATTTTCTACTCTGTCAACACCACAGTTATCAACTGGTAATCTTTGGAATTTAGTTACGGGGGTTAACACTTTTAATTTTACAGTTACCTCTCAAGCTGGTACTGTAGGTAAAACATATAAAGTAATAATTACTCGTAATGAAGCTAATACTAATAATGAGTTGCAAGGTTTAGAAGTTTTAGTAGATGGAGTTAATTTACTTACTGGAGATAAAGCTTTTAGTTCAACTAAATCTACTTACGCTTTAAGGGTTAACTCAGATGTTACAGAAGTAACAATTAACGGAACAGTAAATGCATCATATAATTCTTCTGTTACAGGGACTGGAATAAAAGAATTATCTTTAGTAACTCAAACCTTTAATGTAGTAGTAACCGCAGAAAATGGAGATCAAAGAACATATGTAATTGAGATCACAAGAAAGAATGATAATAACGAAATAGATAATATCGTATTTACTGGACATGAAGCAGTTACATATGACAGATTAACAACAAACTATGATTTAGGAACA
>JBAYZV010000118.1:0-5735 GCA_041672325.1 Candidatus Izemoplasmatales bacterium | reverse complement strand
ATGGAGTATTATGCTAGTCTAGAGTCTTTACAAGGAAAATATGGTTTATTGGATTCGTTTAATATGGGGGTAACAGAAGAAGCTTCTTCAGCGATTATCAGACCGGAAAGACCAATACCAGTTGGCGGTTGGTTCGCAACTGATGTTATCGGTATTGACAAAGGTATAAGTCTATTGATGATAGAGAATTACCGTTCAGAATTTGTTTGGTATTATTTTATGCAAAGTAATATTATTAAAAAAGGTTTAGAAGAATTAGAATTTACATTTAGATAAATTTTCAAATCAATGATTTGATTTGAAATTAATATAAGAATTTAAAATAAATAATAGGAGGATAAATTTTATGAAGTCAAAAAGATTATTTGTATTACTGATGGTTTTTATGTTGACAATCATTGTAGTAGCGTGTGGTGGAAAAACAACAGAATCATCAACTACAGGAACACCAACAACAGGTACACCAACAACAAGTGTGCCAACGACAAGTGTTCCGACAACAGATGTGACAACAACAGTTGCTCAGTTACAAACTAAGAGCATTATTAATGGCTGGGTAGATTCAGGGGATGAAGTTTATACGATTACTCAAGATGATGATGAGTTAGCTGTAAGCTATGATAAAAACTCATTTTCTTGGGCGAGTATAAGCTATGTTATTGATGAAGATTTATCAGTTTTTAATAAATTGATGATCGCTATCAGTGGACAAGGTACTTTATTGATCAAAATTCAAGGAGCGACTGAAGCTTTTGAAGTTGAGGTACAATTGACTGCAGGAGAAGTATTGTATCAATTGGATTTAAGAGATTATGATGAATTCTTAGAAGGTGTTACAGGAGTATATTTGTTTGGAGCACCTGGAAAAGCCGTTGACACAGGTAGTTTCACTGTAAGTTTATTCGAATTCCATGAAGGTACAGCTTATGGAAACGTGATGGAAAATGGTGATTCAAATGTTCCTCAAAATGAACAAGTATACGATGGAACAGGCGAAATATTTGATTTCAGCGCAGGATTTATTGATAATGGAGATGGTATTTACACCATTGACAAATCAGGTGAAGATATTGCAGTAGAATACACAAAAGCAGTTGGATTTGAATGGGCATATATGATATCTTCTGTAAGAGGAGACTTCTCTGATTTTGATTATGTCGTTTTAAAAGTTGAGGGTGTTACAGCCGGAGAAGTTACGCTAAAAGCAGAATTAAGCAGTTCTGTTCAAGTAGAACTAGAAGGGAATTACGCTCCTGGAGAAGAATTAATTCTGTGTTTAGATCTTTCTACTTGGACTGATGACCAATTAGATGCTTTAACAAAAATATTAGTTTTCGCAGATGGTGGTAGTGGTTCTGCTAGTGGAGAATTTAATATTGTAGAAGCATATTTCTCTAAAGTTTTTGTTGGAACTCCTCCAGTAGTACCAGTTGATTATTATGACTTTTTAACTGGTTGGGTAGAACAAGATACAGGAACTTATACATTCACTGATACAGTAGATGATACAGTGTTAGTGGAATATACAAAAGCAGCAGAACAAACTTATGTTTTAATGAAGAATGAATTTACTACAGAAGCTTCTGAGTATAACACTTTAACACTAGTACTTAAAGGGACCACAGGTAAGACGGTTCTCATTAAACCTAATGATGATTATTTATTAGAAGAAACTTTAACATTTGATGGTACTGAACAAGAAGTTGTCGTATCTGCAAATGTATTCACGAAGATTATGTTATTTGCAGAACCGGGTAGTGAAAATGTTACTGGATCATTTGAAATAATTTCTGCTAGATTAACTTACGTTGAACCAGATCCATTAGCAGCTAGTGAAGTTTATGACTTTAATAGTCTTTGGGTAGATAATGATGGAGACATCTTTACCTTTACTCCTAACGCTGGAGTTGTAACTGTAGATTGGTTAAAAACTGATGGCGATGCTCAACAATGGGCATACATGATAGCTCAATTTGAAGAAAAATTGTTAAATCATGACACAATCGAAATAGTTGTAAAAGGTACTACTGGACAACAAATTTTAATTAAACCAAATAATAGTAGTACTTATGAACAAACAATTACATTTGATGGTACAGAACAAACAATTACTTTTGATTTGACTAATGAACCAATTAGCTTAATAATATTTGCTGATCCATTTAACAAAGGATTAACAGGTTCGTTTGAGATAATTTCAGCTGTTGTTAAAGCATCTAATACAACTCAAGTAAATTTCTTGTATGATTTCAATGAAAATGATGCTGACACTTATGAATTAACAACTTTAGCTGATGGCTCAGTACAAGTAGATTATACAAAAGGTGTTGGACAAGAATGGGTATTTATGAAAGCTGAATTCGATCCTGTAATAGTAGATGGAAAGAATACATTAACATTGGTTATTTCAGGAACATCTGGTAAGACAATTATGTTAAAGCCAAATGATGACGGAACAATGGAACAAACTATTACTTTTGATGGCACTGAACAAACAGTAATTATTTCAGCAGATGCTTTTACAAAGCTTCTAATATTCGCAGAGGCTGAAACAGCATCTGTTAATGGAACTTTCATAATTCATTCTGCTAAGTTAACATATGTTGAACCTGGGTATACATTTGAAAGTCTATGGGCAGAAAATGATCCTGACACATATGCTTTTACAATCAATGAAGATAATAGCGTGTTAGTGGAATATACAAAGATCGCTGGACAAGAATGGGCATATATGAAAGCAGATTTTCCTGCAGCAGAAGTTGAAGGATTTAATACTTTAACAATTACTGTTCAAGGAACAGCGGGAAAAAGATTATTAATTAAGCCAAATAATTCCGGTGCTTTAGAAAGATATATCACTTTTACTGGAGATGAAGAAACGTTTATTTTTACAGCTGATAGTTTTCAGACATTAATAATTTTCGCAGAAGATAATATTGCACCAGCTACTGGATCATTTGTTATTTTATCAGCAACTTTATCTTATGTTTTACCAGAGCCAATTCCAGCAGAACAAGAATACGTTCTTGGAAATAAATGGATTGATAATGATGATGGTATTTATACTTTCACTGAAACAGCTGGTGTCGTAACAGTCACTTATGATAGACTAGCTTCAGAAGCTTGGGCATATATGGTATATGATATAGATGATAATTTAAGCGAACATGATACATTAACATTTGTTGTTAACGGTACATCAGGAGCTAAATTATTAATTAAACCAAACGATAGTAATTTAATGGAAACATGGGTTACCTTTGATGGAACTGATCAAACAATAACTATTGATTTACTAACTACATTAACAAAGATTTTATTGTTTATTGATCCAGAAAATGCTAGTCTAACTGGTACATTTGATATTGTAACAGCTAAAACATCAAGTTCAGGAGCTTTACCAATTCCAGCAGAACAAGAATACGTTCTTGGAAATGAATGGATTGATAATGATGATGGTATTTATACTTTCACTGAAACAGATGGTGTCGTAACAGTCACTTATGATAGACTAGCTTCAGAAGCTTGGGCATATATGGTATATGATATAGATGATAATTTAAGCGAACATAATACATTAACATTTGTTGTTACCGGTACATCAGGAGCTAAATTATTAATTAAACCAAACGATAGTAATTTAATGGAAACATGGGTTACCTTTGATGGAACTGAACAAACAATAACTATTGATTTACTAACTACATTAACAAAGATTTTATTGTTTATTGATCCAGAAAATGCTAGCCTAACTGGTACATTTGATATTGTATCAGCTACAGTAACTGCAGAAGAATAGGAATAAATTTTAGAGTTTTTGTATTAAAAAATATTTATTTATATATATTAAAGAAGCGATAATTTAAATATCGCTTCTTTTTTAATTAGAAAGAAATAAGTTGTATGGTTCTTTTTTGAATTAATTAATAATAAGTTAAAATATCAATCAAAAATTATAGTTAAGATTTATTTTATCCATTAATTATATGGCTACGTATATGACATTTATCAAGTAGTATGTTATCATAATGTATGTAGAATAATAAAGGGTGGAATATCTTATGAATGATGATCCGATTTTAATTATAGGGTTGATAATTGCGTTAGTTTTTATTCCTGCAATTAGCATGTATTTAGGAAGGAAAAAAGCAAAATATTTGCTTTTACCTTCTTTTCTATCAATGATTATTGCTTTTCCAATGTTTTTCTTTGTTATGATTGTTCCTGATTTACTTGTATCGAAGGTTTTGTTTTATATATCGATGGTCTTGTGGACAAGTGGTTTTTTTTGTTTTTTCATTTTCTTTTATATATATAAAAGGAATCAAAGAACTAGTTGAAAAAGTTTTGTTAGAAAGTAGGTGATGTTTATTGAGTATATTCGCTGAAAAATTTAAAGAGGTACTTTTTTCTGTTTTGCCTATTACTATAATTGTTTTTATTCTTAATTTTACTTTAGTACCATTAGGCACACCTATAATGTTAAGGTTTATTGTTGGAGCTGTTTTGGTTGTTATTGGTTTATCTTTTTTCTTAGTAGGGGTAGATTTAGGTGTTTCTTCTTTAGGCAATAAAGTTGGTGAAACAATTACTAGAACAAATAAATTATGGATTATTTTGTTGGCTGGCTTAGTATTAGGATTCATTATTTCTATAGCAGAACCTGGCTTATTAATTTTTGGTGATCAGGTTAGTTTTGTTACAGATGGTCAACTATCTGGGACAATTTTAGTGGTCGTTGTTTCTATTGGATTAGCGATATTATTAGCAGTAGGATTTATAAGAATTATATATAATATACCACTTTATATAATATTAACAATTTTGTATATCGTTATTCTAATATTAGCAATATTTTCTCAACCTGAAATTTTAGTTATCGCATTTGATGCTTCAGGGGCCACCACAGGGGTTTTGGCTGTCCCGTTTATATTATCAATCGCTTTAGGTATTTCTCACCTTAAAAAGGATTCTAAAGCTTCTGAGAAGGATAGTTTCGGGACGATAGCCATTGTATCTGCTGGTGCGATAATATCAGTTTTGTTTTTAGGACTTTTTATTTCAAATAGGCAGTATAGTCCTGATTTAATTGCTAATACAATTGATGAAACTTCCGTATTTGCATCTTATAGATATTACTTTTTAATAATATTAAAACAAAGTTTATTAGCTATGTTACCGATTATAGGAATATTTGCGTTATTTCAAATTTTTGCTTTTAAACTTAAAATGAAACAGTTTATGAAAATGTTTAAAGGTTTTATTTATGCGTTTATTGGCTTATTTATATTTTTATTAGCAGTAAATGCAGGGTTTATGGATGCTGGTAGTATGATAGGATATAGTTTGGCAAGTAATGATAGTAAGATATATATTCTAATAGTAAGCTTTGTTTTGGGTGTAGCTACAATACTAGCTGAACCTGCAGTTCATGTTCTTACTCACCAAATTGAAGATGTAACCAGTGGTTATGTTTCAAGAAAAGCTGTATTATTTGCTTTAACAATTGGAGTTGGGTTAGCGGTGGTTTTATCAACAATTAGAATATTAGTTCCGGAATTACAGATTTGGCATTATTTGTTACCCGGCTACATAATAGCTTTGATTTTAATGTATATTGTTCCAAAAATATTTGTTGGTATTGCTTTTGATGCCGGAGGTGTAGCTACCGGACCGGTTACAGCTACTTTCATTCTTGCTTTTATGCAGGGAGCTGCAAGAGGAATTGATGGAGC
>JBAYZV010000117.1:0-5792 GCA_041672325.1 Candidatus Izemoplasmatales bacterium | reverse complement strand
CTCAAAGAGTCATTGCAAGAGAATGTGCTGAATGGATTAAAAACAAAGTAAAATTTAAATCTAATATTACTGCAAGAGGTTTACAAAACTTTATCCATGTAGATAATAAGAATAAGAAAATAGCATATACACCTATCGAAGGTTTTACTGCAGTTGATTTAGGTTATGAACAAAACAATATGTATTTCCAGGGTATTATGAAACAAGACGATGAGAATTATGCGTCATTTTTCTTTAATCAATTTAATACACTATGGAATGATGATAGTAAAATGGAAGATGTTACTGATTCGATTGTTGAATATATATCTACTGCCTATAAAGAAAATTCACCAGAGTTCATTTATTTCGTTACACTATACAACATATTTGCAGAATTCTTGCAAGATGCAATGTTTGAAGATACTTTTCCAAATGAGCTCACGGGCTATCAAAATTCATTGATATGGAAAAAACTATATACTTTTCAAAAAGATGGAGCAGTAGGTGTTATCAATAAGTTAGAAAAATACAATGGTTGTATACTCGCAGACTCAGTGGGTTTAGGTAAAACATTTACTGCACTTGCAGTCATGAAATATTATTCTTCTAGAAATAAGAACATCTTAGTATTAACACCTAAAAAACTAGCCGACAACTGGAATAGATACAAAAATAATACGAAAACCAATATATTCTTTAACGATCACATTAGATTCGATGTGCTTTATCACACGGACTTAGGTAGGAAAAGAGGCTCTAGTAACGGCATCAACTTACAAAACTTTAACTGGGATAACTATGATTTAGTCGTTATTGATGAATCTCATAATTTTAGAAATAATCCACAATATAGAGACAAAGATACAAGGTACTCATTCTTGCTTGAAAAAGTCTTAAAGAGTGGTGTTAAGTCTAAAGTATTAATGTTATCAGCAACACCAGTAAATAATAGATTTACAGATTTAAAGAACCAGATTGCATTAGCCTATGGTGATGATGAAGAAAAATTTAATGAAAAACTAGATACAAAGAAGAGTGTTAATGTTGTATTAACTCAAGCTCAAAGAGCCTTTAATGATTGGACGAAACTACCGAAAAGTGAACGTAATGCAAAAGAACTGATGAAATCATTGGATTTAGATTTTTCTATCCTTTTAGATAACGTGACGATTGCTAGAAGTAGAAAGCATGTAACAAAGTATTATGATGTATCTGAAATCGGTGATTTCCCTAAAAGATTACCCACAAAATCTTTTTATACAAATATTGCTAGTAATGAAGATATGATTAGTTATAAAACGATTTATGAAGAACTCATGAATTTGACGATGGGCGTTTATGCACCAACATCTTATATTCAACCCTCTAGAATTCATAAGTATGACAAGCTATATGATATTGATATTGCAGGAAAGTCTACACTTAAACAATCTGATCGTGAAAAATCACTTCAAAGATTAATGACGATTAACATGCTAAAGAGACTTGAATCTTGTGTAGATTCTTTTAGAATAACCATACAAAATGTTAAGTCTGCATCTGATAAAACGATTGCCTTAATTGATACTTTTGAAAAGAATGCTAATTATAGTTCCATTCAAGAACTTGATAATATTCAAGTGGATGACTATGAAGATGATGACTTTGATATGGATGAAAGAGGCACTATTGGTAAAATTAAAATTGATTTTAAAGATATGGACCTACGTAAGTATAAGGCTGATCTAAAACATGACATTCAAGTGCTTGAAACTTTATATGATATCATGTGTTACATTACGCCTGAAAAAGATTTGAAACTACAAAAGTTAATCGAAGAAGTTTCAAATAAAATAGAAAATCCGATTAATAATGGAAATAAAAAAGTTCTTATATTCTCTGCGTTTGCAGATACAACGAATTACCTTTATAAGCATTTATCAAAATTTGTTAAGGATAAATACGGATTAGAATCAGCCAGGATTCAAGGTAGTGCTCAAGGTAATACAGCAACAATCCCTGGACCAAAAGATACAGACCGTTTACTTACTATGTTCTCACCAATATCAAAGGAAAGAGATTTAGTTTATAAAGATGAAAAATATGATATCGATTTATTGATTGCAACAGACTGTGTTTCTGAAGGTCAAAACCTTCAAGACTGCGATATATGTATCAATTATGATATTCACTGGAATCCAGTGAGAATTGTTCAAAGATTTGGTCGTATAGATCGTATAGGCAGTAAGAATAAAGTTATTCAACTGATGAACTTTTGGCCAAACATTACACTGGACGAATACATTAAACTTAATGCTAGAGTTGAAGACAGAATGACTGTTGTTAATGCAACAGCAACAGCTGATGATAATATCCTTTCTCAAGAAGAAATAGAGCTCGATTATAGAGCATCTCAACTTAAAAAACTGCAAGAGGGAACCTTACAGGATTTAGAAGACGTTGATGGGCAAATTACAATAACAGACCTTGGACTGAATGAATTCAAGATGGATATGATTCAATATATTAAAACACATGGAGAACCTACTAACATTCCCAATGGACTTTATGCAGTAGTTGAAGAGGATTTAGAAAAGAATATCCAAAAGGGAACTATATTTGTCTTAAGGAACCGTGATGATGGCGTCAATATCGAAAAACAAAATAGACTACATCCTTACTATTTACTTTATTTAAAAGATGATGGACAGGTTATTGTAGATCACACAGATCCTAAGCGTATTCTAGATATACTTAGAACCACATGCAAACACCAATTAGAGCCATTAAAAGAATTATGTGCTCAAATGAATAAAGAAACTCAAGATGGTTACAAGATGGATAAATACTCTACATTACTTCATGATGCAGTCAAAGCTATCGTACACAAAGAAGAACAAAATGATCTTGCAGCTATTTTTCAAAAGGGAAGTCAGGTATTATTTGGTAATAACATCTCTGGACTTGACGATTTTGAGTTGATTACATTTGTGGTGGTGAAATAATATGTTTAACTTTTCTAGCAAAACATATGTAGGTAAAGAATATAAAGTTTCTGATTTCCTTACTCAAATCAAAGCCATTAAAGAAGTCAAAGATGATGCTAAAAAGATAAAGAACATAACCTTTAAAAATGTCATTAATGCGCAATCTTTAAATGTAATTGAGGAAAAAGAATTTCAAAATATTTATGTCATTCATTTAGAACTTAAAGAGCGTAATATACCTAAGTTGTTTATTGAAGAATTGGATAAAAATATTGCATTTCACACCTATTTTGTTTTTGAATTCAATAATGAATCTGCAGCGATGATTGCTTATAAAGAGATTGGAACAAAAGTAAAGATTAATAGTAAGTATTATATAAGTGAGTTTAAAGTTCCTGAATTTGTTGATGTACCAATGATTAATAGTGTGAAAGATATGTATAAGTTCATACTAGGGCATGAAATTGGAATACCATCAAGAAATAGTGAAATGCCAAATGAATATATCACGCGAGTAAAAGCAATCAATAAACTAAACTTTCAAATATCAAAAACTGAAAGTGGTATTATTTATGAAACACAACCCAAAAAGAAGTTTGAGTATAATGAACGACTTAGAAAATATAAAAAAGAATTAGAAGAACTGATGAGAATGGAGAAATAATATGGCAGAAAAATTAGAAATGTTGAGTAGCAATATCATCCAAGAAAATATAGATTATATTGCAAGTAAATTCCCTAATGCTTTAAAAGAGGTTAAGGAGAATGGAAAACTAGTTAAGAAAATTGACTTTGATGTCTTGAAGCAAGAGTTATCTACAGTTGTTATTGATGACAAGCAAGAAAGATATCAAATGACATGGCCAGATAAGAAAAAATCTATTCTATTAGCAAACAGTAGAATTAATGCGACTTTAAGACCAGTTAAAGAAAAGTCAGTAGACTTTGATAATACCCAAAACCTTTATATTGAAGGAGATAATCTTGATGTCTTGAAGCTTTTAAGAGAAACCTATCTTGAACAAGTGGATTTCATTTATATAGATCCGCCGTATAATACAGGTACAGATTTTATTTACGAGGATGATTTTTCACAATCTGTGGATGAATATCAAAACAAAAGTGGACTATATGACGAACAAGGGAATAGATTATTCATTAATAATGATTCTAATGGTAGATTTCATACTGATTGGTTAAATATGATGTATACTCGATTAAAAATAGCTAAGGATCTATTAAAAAAAGACGGGGTTATATTTATGAGTATTAATGATATCGAACTTGTCAATTTATGTAAAGTTGGAGATGAAATTTTTGGAGCATCTAATCACTTGGCAAACTTGATTGTTATATCAGCGCCTGCTGGAACACAAAGTTCGGTTGATTTTGCTACCCAGCAATCTTATTGTGTTGTCTATAGAAAATCTTCTGAATTTAAAGTGTCAACAATACCGTTAAACAAGGTCGAACTGAAAAGTAAATATAGTTATGGGAATGATGAAAAGGGTAACTACTATATTGAAAGAATATGGAAACGTGGTGCCGGGGGTAGAAAAGAGGATGTCCCATCACTACATTTTCCTGTTTGGTTCAACGAAAAAACCCGTGAAATCTACATAGACAATGAAGTTGAAAAATTAGACAAAAACACACTCATCAAAATCATCCCGTATCAAACTACAGGTGTTCTGGGTAGATGGACATGGAGTAGAGAAAAAATGATTAAGGAAAGGGAAAATCTAATAGTTGTAAAGGTAGCAGATGAGTGGAAACTACATAAGAAGATGTATGATTTAGAAGATTCTGGAAAGGTTCCATATACTATTATTGACTCGAAATTGGGTAGAACTGAACTTGGATCTTTGGAAATTAAAGAGATATTTGGTGACAAAGTATTTGATTATCCAAAATATTCCGAGTTAATTAAACACTTTATAAGAATGCACAAAAATAAAAGTGCAGTTGTTATGGATTTTTTCTCTGGATCAGCATCTACAGCACACGCTGTTATGCAACTCAATTCAGAAGAAATTGATAGTCATAGAAAGTTTATTATGGTTCAATTACCCGAAATGTGTCCTGTAAATTCTGATGCTTATAAAGCCGGTTATAAAACAATTTGTGAAATAGGTCAAGAACGAATTCGCAGATCCGGTAAAAAAATTAAGGAAGATGCAGGAGTTTTAGGACAAAATCTAGACATTGGGTTTAGAGTTCTTAAACTGGACTCATCAAACATGAATGATGTTTACTATAATCCTAATAGTATCACACAAGATTTATTAGGAACTACTGTTGATAATATAAAAGTTGATAGAACACCTCTAGATCTACTATTCCAAACGATGCTTGAACTGGGTATTGAATTATCTGCCAAAATCGAAGAAAAAGAACTACTTGGTAAAAAGTATTTTGTTGTAAATGAAAATGATATAGTTGCTTGTTTTGATGATGGAATTAATGATGAACTAGTCAAAGAACTCGCAAAAGTTCATTCTATTTATGCTGTTTTCAAGGATTCTGCATTTGCGAGCGATTCTTCCAACATCAACTGCGAACAAATATTTAAATCCATTTCTCCAACGACCACAATCAAGGTGATATAAGTTATGAAGTTTAGATTTAAAACTCAAAAATATCAGGTGGATGCGGTTAATGCAGTTATTGACGTTTTTAAAGGACAACCATTTTTACATGCTGAAGAGTACAGTCGTGATCTTGGGGTAGTCGCTCCAAATCAAGTTTATAGGCAAATGTCGGTATTTGAACCGACCGAAGATAGTGATGGTGATGACGATGATATTGGATTTTCGAATGCTTCTATTAAAATTACCTCTGATA
>JBAYZV010000116.1:0-5810 GCA_041672325.1 Candidatus Izemoplasmatales bacterium | reverse complement strand
GCGCTGGTTCTATGGCATTAATGGCTGCTGGGGTTCCTGTAAAAGCTCAAGTTGCTGGTATTGCTATGGGTCTTGTAAAAGAAGAAGACAAGTATACTATTTTAACTGATATTCAAGGTTTAGAAGATCATTTTGGCGATATGGACTTTAAAGTTGCTGGAACAAGAAAAGGTATTTGCTCTTTACAAATGGATATTAAGATTTCAGGTATAACAAGAGAAATATTTAAAGAATCACTTGAACAAGCAAAACATGCTAGAATGCAAATTTTAGATAATATGGATTCAGTAATTTCTGAACCTAAGAAAGACTTATCTAAATATGCACCGAAAGTTAAATTAATGCAAGTTTCACCAGATAAGATCAGAGACATAATTGGTGCTGGTGGGAAGAATATTACAGCTATTATCGAACAATGTGGTAATGTTAAAATTGACATTGAACAAGATGGTCGTATTATCTTAATGCATGAAGAATCATTCTTTATTGATAAAGCAATGAAATTAATAGAAAACATTATCCGTGAAGTTGAAATTGGAGCTAAGTATTTTGGAAAAGTAGTAAGAGTAGAAAAATTTGGTGCTTTCGTAGAATTATGGCCAGGTCAAGATGGCTTAGTTCATATATCTAAACTAGATACTAAGCGTGTTAATAATGTAGAAGATGTAGTAAAACTAGGTGATGTTATTGAAGTTAAAGTAATTGGCGTTGATGACAAAGGCCGAGTAGATTTATCAAGAAAAGCTATTTTAGAAGAAGTAAAATAATGTTATAATATAATTAATCAAATTATCGGGTAATCGAGCGCATTATGTGCGTTAGGAAAGTCCATGCTAGCACAAGCTGAGATGCTTGTAGTGATTGTGCTAAACTAACCAATAAGTTTAGGCATTCCTTTTGGGAATGACGGCGAAGAAATGGATGTAAAAGGCCAAAGTATTCATAAAGTGCCACAGTGACGAATCACATAAAATATATGTGAGTGAAACGGGTAAACCCCTCAAGCTAGAAACCCAAATTTTGGTAGGGGCACGGTTAAAAGATAAATGAATCTATTTAACTGACAGCGGAAGCTGGAGATAAATGATTACCGACTTTTTTATAAAAGTTACAGAACATGGCTTATAGATAATTTGATTTTTTTAAGCATATAAGTAAATATTTATATGCTTTTTTTAAAATAAAAGAGGTGAGACTTATGAGTGATGAAAACTTAATTAATCGTCAATCGAGAATTAGAAATTTCTCGATTATTGCCCATATCGATCATGGAAAGTCAACGCTAGCTGATAGGATATTAGAATTAACTCATTCTGTTGAACAACGTGATATGAAAAACCAATACCTTGATTCTATGGATTTAGAAAGAGAACGTGGTATAACAATAAAACTTAACTCTGTAGAATTAAAATATGATTCTTTAGATGGAAATCAGTATATTTTTCATTTAATTGATACACCAGGACATGTCGATTTTACTTATGAAGTATCTCGTTCTTTAGCAGCTTGTGAAGGAGCGCTTTTAGTTGTAGATGCTACACAAGGAATAGAAGCACAAACTTTAGCTAATGTTTATTTAGCTTTAGATAATAATCTGGAAATAATCCCGGTAATAAACAAGATTGACTTAGAAAGTGCTGATGTAGAAGGTGTTAAGAAACAACTAGCTGATATAATAGGTTTAGATCCGGATGACTGCATTATGGTTTCAGCTAAAACAGGGTTAGGTGTAGATAAAGTTTTAGAAGCTATTGTAGAAAAAATACCTTCTCCAATTGGTGATTGTGATAAGCCACTAGAAGCTTTAATTTTTGATTCGTTTTATGATAGCTATAGAGGAGTAATTCCTTTGGTTAGGGTTAAAAATGGCATACTTCATGTTGGTGATGAAATAAAAATGATGGCAACAGGTGTAAGCTATGAAGTTATTGATTTAGGGGTATATCTACCAAAAGAAATTAATCGTGATTATCTTGCAACAGGAGATGTTGGTTGGATAAGTGCTTCGATTAAGGATATTGAGAATATTCATGTTGGCGATACAATTACAAACTTAAAAAAGCCGACAAATAAGCCGCTACCAGGTTATAGATTACTAACTCCAATGGTTTATTCAGGCGTTTACCCGGTAGATGCAGATGATTATAGTGATCTAAAAGAATCAATAGAAAAGATGAAATTAAGTGATGCAGCTTTGATTTATGAACCTGAAACATCAAGCGCTCTAGGCTTCGGATTTAGAGTAGGTTTCTTAGGAATGTTGCACATGGAAATTTTTCAAGAAAGACTCGAAAGAGAATTTAATCAAAACTTAATAACAACTGCTCCATCAGTTAATTACAAAGTCTATTTAGAAAACGGCAATGTAATTGATATTGATAATCCAGCTATGATGCCAAAAACGCAAATGGTAAAAAAGATTGAAGAACCGTATGTATTAGCAACTATAATCACGCCAAGTGATTATGTTGGTAATGTAATGGAACTATGCCAATACAAACGTGGAATTTTTAAAGATATGAAATATATTTCTGATTCTAGAGTGGAAATCATTTATGAGTTACCTCTATCAGAGATTTTATACGATTTCTTTAATAGATTAAAATCAAGTACAAAGGGATACGCATCATTTGATTATCAAATAATTGAACATCGTGAATCAAACTTAGTTAAAATTGATATTTTACTTAATTCTGAACCAGTTGATGCATTAGCTTTTTTAGTACATCAGGATTTTTCGAGACAGAGAGGTTTAAAAATATGTCAAAAACTAAAAGAACTTATACCTCGACAATTATTTGAAATACCAATTCAAGCTGCAATCGGTTCAAAAGTCATCGCAAGAACCAACATTAAAGCTCTACGTAAAGATGTTTTAGCGAAATGTTATGGTGGCGATATCTCACGTAAAAAGAAATTATTAGAGAAACAAAAAAAGGGTAAGAAAAGAATGAAGAACGTAGGTTCTGTAGAAATTCCTCAAGAAGCATTTATGTCAGTTTTATCTTTAGAAGATGATGATTAGCACTCTTATGAGTGCTTTTTATATCCAAAAAGATAATTTATAAAGGCTAAACACTTTAAAAAAAGCAAATATTATGTTAACATAATACTGGTGATAATATGATAAAAGGATTGTATATTCATATTCCGTTTTGCGATCAGATTTGTACATACTGTGATTTTGCAAAAATGGTAGCGAATGATGATTTAAAAACGGAGTATATAAGATCATTATTAAGAGAAATTGAATATTATAGTGATCTTGCTGAAAAATGTGAAACTATTTATATTGGTGGAGGTACACCATCATCCTTAGAGCTTGATTTGCTTGAGGCTTTTCTTCAAGAATTGTCATTGACTGTTAATTTTGATAAAATTATAGAATTTACATTTGAAGCAAATCCTAGCGATATTAACCCAGAATTGTTAACGATCCTAAAGAAATATCATGTTAATAGAATTAGTATGGGTGTTCAGTCGCTAGACAATAAATTACTTAAATTTCTAGGAAGAAACCATACAAAAGAAATTGTAATAAAAGCAGTTGAATTAATAAAAACCTTCGGATTTGCCTTAAATCTAGATTTTTTATACGCAGTCCCAGGTCAGACTAAAGAAATGTTATTAAATGATTTAAAGTATATAAAAATATTTAATACTGAGCATATCTCATACTACTCTCTAATAGTGGAAGACAGAACTATTATTAATCATTGGATTATTAATCATAAAGTCGCTAATTTCCCTGATGATTTAGCTAGAGATTACGCTGATATCGTAGATGATACATTAGAATCTTATAGATATAGTAAATATGAAGTTTCTAATTATTGTAAAACAGGATTTGAATCTAAGCATAATCTGATATATTGGAATATAGAAGAATACTTAGGAGTAGGGCTAAATGCAAGTTCACAGTACAATTATATTAGAATGAAAAATCCATCAAGCATCAAAGAGTACATCGCAGGTACAAAGAAAACTACATTTAATATGCATCAGTTAGAGGATTATAATCCAGAATTGGAAATTATATTGTTAGGTTTAAGAAAAACATCTGGAGTAAGTTTAGAATATTACAAGACTAGAGTAAAAAAAGATGTTTTTGAAGTATACCCACAGTTAAAAAAACACCTTGGAAATAACCTTTTAGAGATTAAAGATGGATATTTAAGATTGACTAAAAATGGAATGTATTTAGCCAATCAAGTATATCTTGATATTATATAGGTGATATTTATGTTAGAAGCTTATTTAAAAGAGTATTTATATTACTTAAAAGTCACTAAAAACCTAGCAAAAAATACCATTTTGTCGTATGAAAGAGATTTGAATGATTATATTAGTTTTATTAAAAAAAACTATGAGGTAAAAGATTATAATAATGTAACTGATGAGCAAATTAAGAATTATATTAAGAGCCTTTCAAGAAGAAGCATACAAGCATCAAGCATTACAAGAAAAATTAGTTCGATTCATTCATTTCATAAATACTTGACGAATGAGGATTTAGTTGATAAAGATGTTAGTGAAAAGGTTAAAAAGCCAAAAACTAAAAAAACTTTGCCGACGGTCTTGAATATTCAAGAAATAAGCGCTATGATAAACTTTACCTATCAATGTAATGAGCCTTTAGATGTTAGAAATCGATCTCTTCTGGAACTTGCTTATGGATCAGGTTTGAGGGTAAGTGAATTACTTGATTTAGAAATTGGTGATTTGCATTTAAATAAAGGTTTAGTAAGTGTCACTGGAAAAGGAAATAAAGAAAGAATTATTCCTTTAGGTGAAGAATCAATTCAAGCTTTAAAGGATTACATTACAAAATATAGACTACTTTTAAATCCTAAATCACAAAATATTTTGTTTGTTAATAAATTTGGTGATAAATTGAGCCGAATCGGCTTTTACAAAATTGTTCAAAGTTTAGCTGACAAAGCTCATATCAATAAAAAGGTATCCCCTCATACATTTAGACATACATTTGCTACACATTTACTTGAAAACGGGGCTAACCTAAGAACAGTACAAGAGTTATTAGGACATGAGGATATTATGACAACTGAGAATTACACACATGTATCTAAAGCTCATTTAAAGGATATTTACAATAAGGCACATCCACGTGCTAATAAAGAAGAGGAATAGATTATGAAATTTAAAAGAATATTTTTAATTGTCATTGATTCAGTTGGAGTTGGAGCTATGCCAGATGCTGATAAATTCGGTGACGTTGGAGCTAATACAATTGGAAATTTAGCAAAAGCAACAGGGGGAATACACCTTCCTATATTGCAATCATTTGGTTATGGTAACTTAACTGATATATTAGGAGTGCCACCAATTGATTATCCTTTGGCTAACACAACAAAAATGGCTGAATTATCAAATGGAAAAGATACAATGACTGGTCATTGGGAATTTATGGGAATTAAAACTACAGTACCATTTAAAACTTTTACAGACACTGGTTTTCCAGATGATCTTATAAAAGAAATTGAAAAGCTTTCAGGCCGTAAGGTTGTTGGAAATAAATCAGCTTCTGGAACAGAAATAATTAAAGAATTAGGACCACATCAAGTTAAAACAGGAGATTTGATTGTTTATACAAGTGCTGATAGCGTACTACAAATAGCTGCGCATGAAGAAATAATTCCACTTGAAGAATTATATGAAATTTGTCATAAAGTTCGGGAGTTAACCTTGGTTGATAAATGGCGTGTTGGTAGAATTATTGCTAGACCATACCTAGGGAATGAAAAAGATGGCTTTAAACGTACTACAAATCGTCATGATTACGCTTTAAG
>JBAYZV010000115.1:0-5814 GCA_041672325.1 Candidatus Izemoplasmatales bacterium | reverse complement strand
TTTCTTGCTTAATAACGATGCAAAAGGAATTGAATTGATTGATGAAGTTATGCCCTTATGTGTTTGTGGCAAGGTTGTAGAAGGCAGATTTAATGGTTTACCAATTATTACAAAAGGTGGAATGATTGGTAGTGAAGACGCTTATCTATTGATAGGTGAATATTTCGAGGAGGAATTATAAAATGTATAAACCAATTATCGGAGTTCCGATAGGAGATCCGGCTGGTATTGGCCCGGAAATTGCAATAAAGTCTGCGATTGATGAAAGGGTATTAGCTTTGGCGAAACCTTTGCTAATTGGAGACGTAAATGTTTTACAAAATATTATAGATATGTATAAGTTACCTGTTGAAATTAAAGTTGTTGACGATCCGCGCGATTTGGTTTTTGAAAAAGACAAAGTTTATGTATATCCTGTTAATAATATCGATATGAAAAAATTAGTTTTAGGCAAAGTTGATGCTATGTGTGGACAAGCTGCTTATGAGTACATTAGAGCCAGCGTTTGTCTAAGCGATAAAGATTATATTAAAGCTATAGCTACAACACCGATAAATAAAGAAAGCTTGAAGGCAGCAAATGTACCTTTTATTGGACATACAGAGATATTTGCTTCCTTGTCTGATACACATGATCCATTAACCATGTTTGAAATTGAAAAACTTAGAGTTTTTTTCTTATCGAGACATGTATCGCTAAGAGAAGCTATTAATATGGTGAAAAAAGAAAGAGTAATGGATTATATTAAAAGGTCGCATGAAGCTTTAGATAGATTAGGAGTTAAAGGAACTTTAGCGGTTGCTGGTTTGAATCCGCATTCAGGTGAACATGGTTTGTTTGGGTGGGAAGAAATTGAAGAAATCGTTCCTGCTATTGAAGAAATGCAACGACAAGGATATGATGTAATTGGTCCTGTTCCTGCAGATTCTATTTTCGCAATTGGGTTAAGTGGTAAATGGGCGGCTATTTTGTCCCTTTATCATGATCAAGGACATATTGCGACAAAGACATATGATTTTCATCGAACAATTTCGATAACGAACGGAATGCCTTTTTTAAGAACTTCAGTTGACCATGGAACAGCTATGGACATAGCTGGGAAAAATATCGCTAACGAAATTTCTATGTCAGAAGCTATTATTTTAGCTGCTAAATATGCACCATACTTTAAAAAGAGATAAAAAAAGAACATAAACGCACAAAACAGCATTGACAATCATGCTGTTTTGTTTTATAATAACGTTGTTATTAATTTAAAAGAACATAAACAAACAAATAAAAAATAAAATAGGAGGTTTTTTAAATGAAAGCAATTATTTCTGGCGATCCAATGATTACGGGTGAAATGTTTAAACCAGCATATGAAAAACACATCAAGAAATTTTTTGATGATGTAGCAATTGAGGATTTTGAAACAGATTGGTCTTCTTTGCAAGATAGAAGGCTGAAGGTTGAACAACAAGGACCTGAGATTGAAGTTGTACCCGAAGTGGTTTTGAAAGAAGGCAAGGACGCAGAGTTATTAGCTGGTCTTTTTGTTCCTGTTTCTTCAAAACTTATGGATGCTATGCCAAAATTGAGAATTGTTGGTTTAGCAAGAGCTGGAAAAGAAAACATTAACTTAACTGAAGCGACTAAAAGAGGAATTTTAGCTTTTAATGTTATGGGTAGAAATGCTGAGGCTGTATCTGATTTTGCTATAGGGCTAATGTTAGCTGAATCAAGAAATATCGCAAAAGCTCACAATTCTATTAAGAACAAAGGTTGGCAAAAAGAGTTTTCTAATGCAAGTTTCGTTCCACAGCTAAAGGGAAAGAAAATAGGTATAGCTGGTTTCGGATATATCGGAAGATTAGTAGCTCAAAAATTGCAAGGCTGGGATTTAGAAGTATTAGTTTATGATGCGTTTGCAGATGATGCAGACATCATTGCAGCTAATTGTATTCCTGTTGATAAAGAAACGTTATTTAGAGAATCTGATTTCTTAAGTATTCACCTTCGTTTAGTGGAAGCTACTAAAGGCTGGGCTTCTAAAGAATTCTTAGATATGATGAAACCAACATCTTACATTATTAATACTGGTCGTTCCGGATTGATTGACATGGATTACCTTTATAATGTTTTAAATAATAAGAAAATCGCAGGAGCGGGTCTAGACGTATTTAACGAAGAACCTATTGATCCTAAATCACCTTTTATTAATTTAGATAACGTTACTTTAACGACTCATATTGCTGGAACAACGACTGAGGTACTTACTGGTTCACCATATTTATTGTTTGAAGATATTGAAAAATTCTTAGGCGGTAAAAAAGCGAATTTTATTTTAAATCCTGAAGTTCTTGAAAATGAAAAATTCAAAAAATGGCTTGATGGAGTAAGGAAATGATTGCTAATTTAAATGATGTTTTATATAGAGCTTTAGATAATAAGTATGCAGTTGGAGCGTTTAATGTTTATAACTATGAAACAATTAAAGCTGTAGTCGAAGCTATAAAAGAGAATAAAACGCCTGCCATCATTGCTTTTGGCGAAAAATATTTAGCTAATATGGAACTAAAAGAAGTTGCTAATTTAGTTAGAACAATGACTTTAGATATGGATTTGCCAGTTGTCTTACATTTAGATCATACTAAAGATATAGATACTATTAAAAAAGCAATTGATTCAGGATTTACATCAGTTATGTATGATGGTTCACATTTAAGTTTTGAAGAAAATTTAAAAAATACAAAGATAGTTGTTGAGTATGCGCATCGCGCAAATGTAACTGTGGAAGCTGAACTGGGTTCAATAGCTTTAGGAAGCCATTCTAATGAAGATGAAGGCGTTACAGCTTATACGGATCCTTTACAAGCTAAGGAATTTGTAGAAAAAACTAAAGTAGATTGTTTGGCGGTTTCTATCGGTACTGTGCATGGAATGTATAAAGGTGAACCAAAAATTAGTGTTGAACGTTTAAAAGAGATTAAAGCGTTAGTTAACATTCCGCTGGTTTTACATGGCGGAAGTGGTACTCCAAAAGAAACTGTCCATGAATGCATTAAAAATGGAATTGCTAAAATTAATGTTAATACAGAAATTTCTCGTCAAGTGGTTATGCTTTTCGATAAGATGATAGCTAAGAATAAAGAAACACATTATTCACAATTAAGTGCAAAAGCTGTTAATATCGCAAAAGAAACCATCATTGAACACATGGAGATGTTTAAGGTTTATGAATAAAGAAAAAATAATAGCTATCGTTGACGTTGGGACTCAAAGTATGAGGACAATTCTTTATAATAAAAAGGGGGATTCTTTGTTTACTTCACAGTTACCATATTCACCAATCTTTAATGGTATTGAAGTTGAACAAGATCCAAGAACTTGGAAGGATACTTGTTATGCTACACTTAAAGATGTCAACGATTACGCGAAGAAAAACAAACTAACGATTGAATCGATTTCTTTAACTTCTCAAAGAGCATCAATCATCCCTATAAACAGACAAGGAAAAGTTTTGTATAACGCTATTACTTGGCAAGATAGAAGAAGCTATGAAGAAACAAAAAGTGTTAAAGAAAAGATGTCTATGCAAGATATTTATCTAAAAACAGGTTTGAGACTTGATTCTTATTTTAGTGCACCTAAAATGAAATGGGTAAAAAATAACATGCCTGAACTTTATGATGAAACTTATAAGTTTATTGGTGTTCAGGATTATGTTGCATACCTGTTAACTGGTCGGTTTGTTACTGATGTCACTCAAGCTGCGAGAACTTTATTGATGGATATCCATAAATTCGAGTGGGATGATGAATTGGTGTCTGCGTTTGATTTAGATAAAGATAAGCTAGTTGAAATTGTTCCGCCTGGAACATCAGTCGGAACATTGTCAGAACAATGTGTTGAGAAAACTGGTTTATCAAAAGATATTGATGTGATATTAGCTGGTGGTGACCAACAATGCGCTGCAGTTGGACTTAATGTTCTAACAGAGGGGACTTTAGAAGCTAATATTGGCACAGGTTCATTTATAATTGCGCATGCTGAAAAACCTGTTTTTGATGAAAACATGAGAGTTTTATTAAGTGCGAGTGCTGTTCCTGGGAAATGGGTAGTAGAAGCTGGACTTTTAACTAGTGGTAATATTTATGCTTGGTATCGCGATCAATTCTTTAAAGATAATACTTTTGATAATATCAATAATGAAGTTACAGCTTCGCCTGCTGGAGCTAAAGGGCTTCTATTAATTCCTCATTTTAAAGGTAGTGCTGCACCTTATTGGAACCCTTTGTCAAAAGGTGTATTCTTTAATGCTACTTTAGAGCATAATAGAGGCGATTTTGCTAGAAGTGTGTTAGAAGGAATCGCTTTAGAAATGGCTGAAAATATTGAATTAATTGCTGATTTGATTGGTTATGTAGATATAATTCATGCTGCAGGTGGGTTGACAAAGTTTCCTACTTTTAATCAAATCCAAGCTGATGTGTTTAATAAAGCGGTATCAGTTTATGGTTCAGCAGAAGCAACAGCTTTAGGTGCGTTAATATCTGCATTAGTTTCTAAGGGTGAATACAAAAGTTTTCAAGAGGGTTTTCAGAGTTTAAGAGGTAAGGCAGAAAAGATAACTTATCACGCTGACCCTAAACACAGATTCTTATATACAAAAATGTTAAGGACTAAAAAACAGTTATACCACGCTTTAAATGATTCACAAATTTACACATACATGAGTATGAAGTAAATTAAAAATGAACATAAAAGAACCGAAAATATCATAATAGAAACGTATTCGAAAAAGAAAACGCTTTCAAAGCGTAATAAAAACACAAAAATGCACAGAAAACGCTTGTATTTTTAAAAAAATTATTTTATACTAGAAAATGGTTTATATTAATACAAATAAAATAAAAAGAAAAGGAGATTTAAAAATGTTCAAAGGATTATTCGCAGCTTTTGATCCAGCTTTGATTAACCCTACACAAATGTTAATCGGATTAGCTGTAGGTGTTGTGATTTTAGTGTTGTTAGTAACAATGACAAAAATTCCAGCATTCGTGTCAATCATTATTGCCGCATTATTAGTTGGCCTTATTGGTGGTGTGCCTGGAGGAGAAATTCCTGGGATTATCGCTAAAGGCTTCGGCGGTACATTAGGTACTATTGGTATTATCATTGGTTTTGGTGTCGTTATGGGACAAATATTTGAAGTTTCAGGCGCTGCAGAAAAAATGGCGAGAATCTTTATCAAATTATTTGGTAAAGGAAGAGAAGAACTAGCTTTAACTTTAACTGGTTTCATTGTTTCTATTCCTATTTTTTGTGACTCTGCTTTCGTTATTTTATTCCCAATTGCGAAATCAATCTCACAAAAGACAAGAAAGAACTTAGTTGTATTAGCTGGTGCTCTTGCAATGGGTCTAGTAATTACTCATACAATGGTTCCTCCTACACCAGGTCCAATCGCTGTTTCTGAAGCTTTTGGTGCTAATCTTGGTACAATGATTCTTATGGGTCTTGTTGTTTCTATTCCAATGACTATTGCCGGTCTATTCTATATTAAATGGGTTGGAAAGAGTATTAACTTGGTTCCGGATGAATCAGGTGAAATACAAAGAGTTGAAGTTGCTGGTCAAAGCATCGTTGATTTCGACTTGAGTGATGAAAGAAACAAAGAACTTCCAAGTGGTTGGTTATCATTTGCCCCTATTTTCGTTCCTATCATTTTAATCGTTATTAACCAAGTTGTAAGTGCTGCTACAACATTAACAGGTTTCTGGGCTGGATTATTAGGATTTGTTGGTCATCCAATTCCTGCTGTTGGTATAG
>JBAYZV010000114.1:0-5843 GCA_041672325.1 Candidatus Izemoplasmatales bacterium | reverse complement strand
AGGAGGAAATAAATGAAACACCAGATTCTATGATAGAAATAGACGAAAGTCTTAAGTATCAACAAATCATGGGGTTTGGAGGTGCTTTTACTGAAGCTGCATGTTATACAATCAGTAGGCTATCTAGAAAAAATCAATTGTTACTATTAAATGCATATTATAACAAAGAAGATGGTTTAGGTTATAACATAGGTAGAATTCATATGAATAGTAGCGATTTTTCGTTAGAAAACTATACTTATGTAAATGATTATGACTATTCATTAAAAACGTTTAATATTGAAAGAGAACATAAATATGTTATCCCAACAATTAAAGAAGCAGAAAAAATTTCTCAAGATAAAATTAAATTACTAGTTTCTCCTTGGAGTCCACCTGCGTGGATGAAGACCAATAATAATATGAATTATGGAGGAAAAGTTAAACCGGAGTTTTATCAAACATGGGCAGATTATTACAGTAAGTTTTTAGAAAAGATAATTAACAACGGACTTACTCCATTTGGTATTACTGTTCAGAATGAACCAGCATCTACTCAAACTTGGGATTCTTGTATATACTCAAAAGAAGAAGAAAGAGATTTTGTTAAATTATATCTTGGCCCTACTTTAGCTAAAAGTCGTTACAAAAATGTTAAAATATTTATTTTAGATCATAATCGTGACATTGTTGTAGAAAGAGCAAGTGCTGTATTCAATGATCCAGAAGCTGCTAAATATGCAGCTGGAACCGCAATTCATTGGTATGTCAGTGAAGATTTTAAGAATGTCGAAAAAGTTCATGATTTATTTCCTGACAAACAAATCATTTTTTCTGAAGGTTGTATAGAAGGTGGACCGCACCCTAATATTTATGAAACTGGCGAAAGATACTCTAGAAATATTATTGGTGATTTTTCTTCTTGGTGTGAAGCTTTCATTGATTGGAATATAACATTAGATGAAAATGGTGGGCCAAATCATGTAGGAAACTATTGTGATGCGCCAATATTGGCGGATACAATTAATGATGAATTGATTTTTAATTCATCATATTATCATATTAGCCATTTTTCAAAACATATAAAACCAGGAGCTTACAGAATTTATTCTAAAGATTCAAAAAATTATGTCAAACAAATAACATTTGAAAATCCAGATGGTTCAATAGTGATAGTGGTTTTAAATGAGAGTGAATTAGACCGAGTTATTTCTTTAAATCTAAAGACACAGACAAAACTAATTAAAAGTTATAAACGAAGTATTATTACAGTTGTTTATAAAAAAGATTCTTAATGGGTCTATCGATTCAAACATAAGAGAAGATAACTAATTGATAATTAGGAATAGAGTTGTGATTTTATTTTTCTCGAAGAGTAAAAAAACAAATGTGTTACAAAAATATATAGAAAATTTGCAGTTCCTATAACATTATAATAAGTTTTATTGTTTTAGATCAGTTCAAAAGAGAAAGGATAAGTATACTCAAAACAATAAAACTATCAATTTTGAGTATACAAGATAATATGGATTTAGAAATTAGATATGCATTACCAACCGAAAGTGGATTAATACTAGACTTTATTAAAGGTATTGCTGAATATGAAAAATTAAGTAAAGAAGTAGTTGCGACAAAAGACGAAATCTATAATAGTATTTTTGTTGAGAAAAGTGCAAAAGTAATAATAGCTTTTCTAGATAATAATCCAGTTGGATTTGCTTTGTTTTTTTATAATTTTTCAACATTTAAGGGTAGAAAAGGATTATATTTAGAAGATTTATTCGTTTTCAAAGAATATCGGAAATTAGGAGTTGGAAAAGCTTTATTTGAATACTTATTAAAAGAAGCAGAAAAAAATAATTGCGGTAGAATGGAATGGGTTTGTCTTAATTGGAATCAACCTGCTATCGATTTTTACTTGAGTAAGGGTGCAAAACCACTAACTGAATGGACAACATTTAGAATTGATGAAGAAGATTTTTCATAAGTTAAGCAAATCACTTTTATTATGTTAATTACTTTGTTAAAATAATGTAGTATATAAAATTTTGGAGGAAAATATAATGTCAGTTAAAGCAACTACAGAAACGTTTAAAAAAGAAGTATTGGAATCAGAAGTTCCAGTAATAGTAGATTTTTGGGCTCAATGGTGCCGTCCATGTTTAATGTTAGCACCAGTTTTAGAAGAAATATCAAAAGATTTAGAAGGTCAAGTTAAGGTTGTTAAAGTTAACGTTGACGAAGAAGGATATTTAGCAAACCAATTCCGTGTATCAAGCATTCCTACAGTCTATTTATTTGAAAATGGTCAAGTAAAGAATCAAGTTGTTGGCTTAATGAGAAAAGACGATTTATTAAAGAGATTAGGGTTAAAATAAATCAATGTATGATGTAATAGTGATAGGCGGAGGGCCAGCAGGTGCGTCCGCCGCTATTTATTTACAGCGCTTTCGTTTGAAAGTTTTAATGATTATGAAGGATTTAGGGACTTTAGGGAAAACAAATCATATTGATAATTATTGGGCTTTTGAGAATACTGTAAGTGGAAAACATCTTGTAGAACAAGGTGTAGCCCAAGCAACTAGACTTGGTGTGGATGTTATCGAGGAAGAAGTTATAGGAATTGAAAATTTTGAAGACTTTGTGGTTAAAACCACAAAAAATGAATACAACGGTAAGACTGTTCTTATCGCTACTGGACAATCAAAGGCTAATTTGAAAGTAAAAGGATTTAAAGAGTATATTGGAAAAGGACTTAGCTTCTGTGCAGTTTGCGATGGCTTTATTTATAAAAATAAAAAAATTGGCGTTATAGGCAATGCTGAGTTTATGTTAGAAGAACTAGAAGTTTTACGAAATTTCACAAAGGATATTACCGTATTTACAAATGGGCTTGGACTACCTTTGCATATTGAAGAAGAAATAAAAGAAAAATTAGTAACAGAGCCTCTTTGCGAAATTCAAGGGGATGAAGTTGTGAAAAAAGTTATTACACAACAAGATGAATATGATGTTGATGGATTATTCGTTGCAATCGGAACACCTTCTGCAAATGATTTTGCTTTGAGAATAGGTGCATTTACAGAAAATAACTATATTGTAGTTGATAATAATCACATGACAAATGTACCTGGGCTTTTCGCTGCAGGAGATTGTATCGGTGGTTTATTACAAGTTGTAAAAGCAGCTAGTGATGGTGCGCACGCAGCTATTGCGATTAATAAATTTTTAAAAAAAATTAAATAAGATAAGACTATTTGAAAAAATAGTCTTTTTTTTTAAAAAAATCAAAAATAAACAAACATTAAAAAATACAAAAAATATTAATTTTTAAACGTCCAAAAATAGGCGTTTTTAAAGAATGATATAATCGCTAGATTTAGCGATTAGGTTTGATTTCATCTTTCTGAAAAAAAAGATGAAAAAATAATAATAAAAATCTCTTGCAATTTTGAAAAAATACTCTATAATTAATTTTTGTAATTATAACAAAAAGGAGGAATAATATGGAAAACAAAAATGCTTTAATAGAGTTAAAGAATATTTCAAAAAGTTATGATGATGAACTAGTTGTCAATAATGTCAACTTAACTATATACGAGAATGAATTTTTAACACTTTTAGGCCCGTCAGGTTGTGGGAAAACGACCATCTTAAGAATGATTGCGGGATTTATTGTGCCTGAAGCCGGAGAAGTAATAATTAATGGTAAGAATTTCAATGATTTACCGCCTTATGCAAGACCTATTCATACAGTTTTTCAGAAATATGCTTTGTTTCCACATTTGGATGTCATAAATAATGTAGCTTTCGGGCTTAATAATCGATCTTGGGATTATCTTGAAAAGTTTTATGGAGAAGAAAAAATAAAGAATGAAATTGCTCTTCTATCAACAAAAAAAGAAGTGTCAATAAAAAAAGCTATCAAGAGCTTAATTTATAAAGATTCTGTTCAGGCTTTAAAATTGGTTAAATTGGATGGATTCTTGAAAAGAAAAGTTGACCAACTTTCAGGTGGGCAACAACAACGTGTTGCTTTAGCAAGAGCTTTAGTTAATAAACCTCAAATTTTACTATTAGATGAACCTTTAGCAGCTTTAGATTTAAAATTAAGACAAAATATGCAATATGAACTTAAAGAAATGCAAAGAACTTTAGGGATTACTTTCTTGTTTGTTACTCATGATCAAGAAGAAGCTATGACAATGAGCGACAGAATTGTAGTTATGAAAGAAGGAGTAATTCAACAATTAGGAACTCCTAAGTCGATCTATAATGAACCAATAAATAGATATGTAGCTAACTTCATAGGAGAAACAAATATTCTTAGAGGTACTTATGTTAAAAAAGACTTAGTTAATTTCTTAGGTGTAGATTTTGCTTGTATGGGTTATAACTTTTTGGATGGTGAAGAAGTAGATGTAGTTATTCGTCCTGAAGATTTTGATGTGGTTAATCTTGAAAAAGCAAAATTAGTTGGTGAATGTGTATTTAGTTTATTTAAAGGTGTTCACAATGAGTATGAAGTAATGGTTAAAGGAGAAAAACTATTAGTCCACACTTACGAGAGTTATGAATTAGGACAATTAATTGGGCTGACAATAGATCCTTACGAAATTCATATGATGAAGGTCGAAAAAGGTGAATAAGGAATTTAAAGTCTTAGCTAAACCTTATATGGTTTGGTTGAGCATTTTAGTTTTTGTTCCAATTCTAGCGATGTTGGTAATAAGTTTTTCTAATTTGAACTCATCAGTTTCAATTGGTGAAATGTCTTTATCACTAACGCACTTTGATTTGTTATGGGAAAGATCTACAATTATTGCGTTTAGAAATTCATTGTTATTTGCATTTGCCACAACTTTGATATCTTTTGTATTAGGATATTTTATTGCATATGAAATAAAATTATCTAAATTTAAAAACAAATTTATTTTATTAACATTTGTGATATTACCAATGTGGTCAAACTTGATTTTAAGAACAGAAAGTTTAACTAACATTATGTCTGAAAATAATATCCTTAAAAGTATCTTAGGATTTAATATTTTTGGAAATATTAGCGGGACATGGGTGGCTGTTTTATTTGGTTTGGTATTTACTTATATGCCATTTATGATTCTTTCTGTTTATACTGCACTTGAAAAAATTGATTATGCTTTAGAGGAAGCTGCGCTTGACTTAGGTTTAAGACCAATAAAAAAATTCTGGAAAGTAGTGTTCCCTTTGTCTTTTAAAGGAGTAGTAACGGGATCAATTATGGTTTTCTTACCTACTTTAGCAGGGTTTGCAATACCAAAGATTTTATCTCGTGGCAGAATTGTATTTATAGGTAATATTATTGAACAAAAATTTATTTACACAAATTATAATCACGGTGCTTTACTTGCGGTTGTGATTCTCATCTTCATTTTAGGCTCAATTCTTCTTTTAACGAAATTTGATAAGGAAGGAGAAACTTTATTATAATGGAAAACAATCGAGCGTCTTTACAAGACTATGGTTATAGAGATTTTTCTACTTTAAATAAAATATATAAAATTTTAAAAAAGGTTTTAGTGGTTTTTATAGTTCTTGGTCTTTACATTTCAATTATTGTTATTGCTATTCAGTCAATTAATGAGAGTAGAAACCTTTCTGAATTTACAAGGATATCATTTCAATGGTATGGCAATATCATTAATGAAGAAGCTTTGATGGACGCGATAAAAAACACATTTTTAGTTAGTTCAATAGCCACTGTTTTGGCAACTATATTAGGAACTTTGTTTGCTATTGGGCTTTATGCTCTAAGAAAAAAAGTCAGAGTTATTTGGATGCTGTTGAATAATGTTCCAATTTTGAATGCTGATATCGTTACTGGT
>JBAYZV010000113.1:0-5863 GCA_041672325.1 Candidatus Izemoplasmatales bacterium | reverse complement strand
AAAACTTAATGAAGAGAATAAATTGAAGAACAAATTAGCAAGGGAAAAGACGAAAATAGAAACAGAGAATAAAAGATTAGTTGAAAAGATAAGTAAAGTTAATCAAGATTTAAAAGGATAGTTTATGAGTTTAGTAATATTAACAAAAAGTATAAAGCAGTTATTATAAGTAATAAACTTCAATAACAACCTAGTGATTATTTCGCTAGGTTGTTATTTTATATTTATGATTATTAACAGAGATAATTAACTATAGAAAAAAGTTCTTTAATAAAATAAAATAATTATTTAATTTATATTACTTGCAACAAACAGTGTAATAAGATAAAATATAAGTGTGCAAATGCAAATCAATTGCATTTAGAAAGGACTTTAAATGAAAAAGACATTTTTATTATTATTTATTCTTATATTATCTTTTATGATTGTTGGGTGTCAAAACACAACTCAACAAAATTCAAGGTTGAATATAGCTGTAACTATTGTTCCAGAAGAAGCTTTTGTTAAAAACATTGGTGGAGAATATATTAATGTATTAACAATCATACCACCTGGATATAGTCCAGCCAATCATGAACCTAGTGCGAAAATGATGGCAGAGTTAAGTGATGTTGATGCATATTTTGCGATTGGTGTACCAGCAGAAGAAGGTAATATATTCCCTAAAGTTTCTGAATTAAATCTTATAAAACTACACGAGGAAGTCGCTAAAGTTTATCCGGATAGAGAGTTTGCACCTGGAAACAGAGACCCTCATATTTGGCTTTCGATTAAGCGAGTAAAAGTTATGATTGAAGTCATTGCAACAGAATTATCTAGGTTAGATCCTGAAATGGAAACGTTTTATTGGCAAAATGCTCATTCGTATTTAGAAGAATTAGATGTTTTAAATCAAAAAATAATTGATGAGTTTGCAAGTGTTGAACATAATATGTTTATGGTATTTCATCCTTCATTTGGATATTTTGCGGATGATTATGGTTTAGTAATGAATGCTTTGGAACTTGATGGCAAGGAAGCAACAATTAATCATTTACAAGATATGATTGATTTAGCAAAAGCGAATGATATCCATAAGGTGTTTTATCAAGCGGAGATTAATTCAGAACAAGTTGAATCTTTTATTGAAGAAATAGATGGAGAGTTAGTAAGAATAGATCCTTTATCTAGTGATTATATTGATAATTTGTATAAAATATCAATTGAGATTGGAGATAGTTTATCATGAGTGTTCCTTTAATTAGATTAGAAAATGTTTCTTGTATGTATGGTAAAATTTCAGCTTTAAAGAATCTTAATCTTACTATATATGAAGGGGATTATATTGGAATTATTGGACCTAATGGGAGCGGGAAATCTACTTTTGTAAAAGTAATATTAGGTTTAGCTAAGTTAAGTGAAGGCTCTATTTATTATCTTGATCAATTGAACTGCCGTAAAAAAATAAAAATGGGATATGTACCACAGATTAGTGATGTTAATCGTTATTTTCCAATATCCGTTTTAGAAGTAGTTTTAACAGGGAAAATGGATTCTAGTATTAAACCTTTTTTCAAGTATACAAGTAACGATTACATAGAAGCGTTTAGAATGCTTAAAATGGTGGGACTTGAAGAACAGAAAGATAGGCAAATAAGTGAGCTTTCTGGCGGTGAATTTCAAAAAATGATGATTGCTAGATCTTTGATTATGAATCCTGATATTTTATTACTTGATGAACCAACAGCGATGGTTGATGTCTCGTCACAAAGACAAATTTTAAATTTGATCAGAAAGCTTAGTAAGAATATGACTATCATTCTAGTAACGCATCAAATACAAGATATAATAAAACATGTAAATAAATTAGTATATTTAGAAAAAAATGTTATTGCTGAAGGAAATCCAGAAGAAGTTTATAAATATGCATATTTAAAACCAGTGAATCATAGGAGGAAAACAATATGATTAAAGCGATTTTGGAATATCAGTTTTTACAATATGCAATAATAGCTGCATTTATGGCTTCTATTGTAAGTGGGCTGATTAGCGTTATTATTGTTGAAAAAAAGTTAGTGATGATGACTGGTGGGATTGCTCATACTTCTTATGGTGGTGTTGGTCTAAGTTTTCTTGTAGGATTTCAACCAATAGTTGGGGCTTTTTTATTTTCTATCATGGCTGCTTTAGGTATCAGTTTTATAAATAATAAACTTACTGGTATCAAGGATATTGTTATTGCGATGTTTTGGTCACTGGGTATGGCTTTGGGTGTGCTTTTTGTTGGAATGACTCCAGGTTACCCACCTAATATTCAAAGTTATTTATTTGGAAATATTCTTTCTGTAACAGGGTTTGATTTAATTCTAATGGCTGTTTTGACTGTTATAGTAGTTGTGGTAATAGTTATCTTTTTTCAAGATTGGAAAGCTCATTTATTTGATCAAGAATTTACTAAAGTATTAAGAAAAAAGACTAAAATTATGGAAAATGTATTATTAATATTAATAGCTATTACTGTAGTAGTTTTGATTAGAGTTGTAGGAATAATTTTGGTTATTGCTTTGTTAAGTGTTCCGGCAGCTACATCTAGTCTTTTAACTTCTAAACTACATTTAAGAATGATTTATTCTTCTTTATTTAGTTTATTCTTCATTTTGACAGGTTTATTTATTTCTTATTTAACTGATTATTCTTCAGGAGCAATTATTGTTTTTGTTGGTATTACAACTTATGTTTTGATTTGGTGGGCTAAAATACGTTCTGCAAAAATTTCTATTAAAAAAGCGAGGGCTTAAAAATGGAAAAAAAGAGTATTATTTCAAGAATTATTGAGTCAGGTTTAAAAAACACAAAACCTAGAGTTAATATTATCGATTTACTAGAACAAAGCGATAATTTGATGACTGCACAAGATATTTATGAATCTTTAAGAAATAACGGAGTGAGTCTAAATCTATCTACTGTTTATAGAAGTCTAGATAAATTAACGGAAAACAATATCTTGAATAAAGTTATGCTTGAAGATGGAAAGCAAGCGTTGTATGAATATAATCATGATATTCACCATCATTTTCTTGTTTGTAAGAGCTGTAATAAGGTTAAACCGATATATAGTTGTCCTTTGGATAAATATGAAAAGGAACTTGAAAAGAAAACGAATTTCATAATTACTGGACATCGAGTTGAGTTCTATGGTTATTGTAAAGAATGTCAAAGAAAATTGAAAAATAATAAAACATTAATCTAAGGGTTTAAATACTATAAGGTTTTTTTAGTATTTTTAATTGTAATTAGATTAATAAAGTTATTTATAGGTGTTTTATTCGAGGCGAAAGCCCTTGAATAAATATTATTTTTATGTAATCACTTTCTTATCGAGATTTGACTGAATTATGATATAATCTATGTGGTGATAATTATGAATATAATGCATTTACGCTATGTATATGAAATAGCAAAAACTTCATCAATTTCTCAAGCAGCTGAAAACTTATTTATGTCACAACCAAATTTAAGTAGAGCTATTAAAGAACTAGAAACTTCTTTAAATATAGAAATTTTTGAACGCAGTTCAAAAGGAATGACTTTAACTTCTAAGGGTGAAGAGTTTCTTCATTATGCAAAAAAAATATTAAATGAAGTAGATGAAATTGAGAATCTATATAGTGGTAGTAATTTTAATAAAGTAAATTTTTCGATTTCTGTACCTAGATCTTCATATATAGCTAAAGCTTTTACAGAATTTGCTAGAAAACTAGAAGTTGATTGTAAGTGTGAACTTTATTATAAAGAAACAAATGCTTTAAGAGCAATAAGAAATATATTAAGTTCTCATTATAATTTGGGTATAATAAGATATTTAAGTAAGTTTGATAATTACTTCAGATTGATGTTAAAAGAAAAAGATTTAGTATCAGAAATCGTCAATGAGTTTCAAGCGATTGTAATAATGTCAAAAGAACATGCTTTAGCTTACAAAGACAAAATAACTAGTGATGATTTGTTAGAGTATGTTGAAATAGCTCATGCAGATCCATATGTTCCGGATATGCCAATGGCAGAATTAAAAAAGATAGAATTACCTGAAAATATCAACAAAAGAATCTTTACTTTCGAACGGGCTTCGCAATTTACTCTTTTAGAGACAATTCATTCAACTTACATGTGGGGTTCAAGAATTCCTAATGAATTATTGGTAAAACATAATTTAGTTGAAAGAGTAGTAAAAGACAGTGACAAACTCCTAAAAGATGTTTTAATTTATAAAAAGAACTATAAGATGACTGAAGTTGATAAACAATTTTTAACAGAATTAATTGAACAAAAAAGAATAGTTATGAAGAAGATTAACGTTGATTAATCTTCTTTTTATATATGTATATCGATAAAGATATATCGATATAACAAATAAGTATTTCTAAAGGATTATTAAATTTGTTAAGATTGATGTGTAGAGGTGAACTAGTATGTTACAGAATAAAACCTATGAAGCAATATTCTCAAGAATCCCGGTGTATATTGAGTGTTTAAATGGTATTAAAGAAGAATATATTTCAGCGACTACTATTGCAAATGCTTTAAATTTGGGAGAAGTTCAAGTACGTAAGGATTTGGCTAAGATTAGCTATGGCGGGAAGCCAAAGATTGGTTATGAAGTTAAATTGTTACTTGACGATTTGAAAAAATATATGGGGTATAACATATTAACAAAAGCAGTTATTGTTGGAATGGGAAGAATTGGAGAAGCTCTATATTATTATAAAGGATTTAGAAAACTAAATCTTGAGATAGTGTCTGCTTTTGATATTAATGGCAAATATAAAGACTTATCTGAGTTTGACAGTATTTGTTCAAATAATGAGATTAAAATAGGAATTATCACTGTTCCACAAGAATCTGCACAAGATATATGTGATTTAATGGTTAAAACTGGAATTAAAGCGATATGGAATTTTTCTAGTACGAGTTTAAAAGTACCAAGTGATGTGATTGTTAAAAATGAAAATATGGCGAATTCATTATCAATTCTCATTAAATTGGTGAATGATTCCGGAAAGTAGTTGGTTTTATGAAAAAGATAATTGGTGTAAGAATAGATAAGACAATTTATAAAGATGAAAATAAGGTTATTAAATGCTTTGATAATAACTATACTAAAGCTCAAGTTTTGAATGAGGCTTTGAATCAAGCAAGAGTTGAGGAAACAAATCTTCTGGTACCGAAGTTAATCTCTACTACTAATAAAGATGGTAAGTGGATGATTGAATATGAATATATCGAAGGTAAAACTTTAGAATGTTTAATGGTTGAAAACAAAGATAAATTTGATGAATATTTGGAAAACTTTATTAATCTTCAAATTAGAGTTCATAATACAGAAGTATTAATGTTGAACAAGTTAAAAGACAAACTGAATTACAAGATTGAACAAACAAATCTTTTAGCTACCTTGAGGTATGAAATTAGATCAAGAATCGAAGCGATGCCAAAGCATAACAAGTTATGCCATGGTGATTATAATCCAAGTAATATTATTGTTAATGATAACAATGAGTATTACATAATTGATTGGGCTCACGCAGCTACAGGGAATGCTTCAGCTGATGTTGCGTTTACTTATTTAGAGTTTATGATTAATTATGATCAAGAAAAAGCGGATAAATATTTAAGAGTCTTTTGTAATAAGACAAAGACTGATGAACTATATATTAAGTCATGGTTGCCGATTGTAGCCGCTGCTAGACTTAATAAAGCGAAAAGAAATGAAGTAGATTATTTAATGGCAATTATTGGTAGTAGAAATAGTTTGTAGGAGGAATTTAACTTTGAAAATCTCTGTGTGCATAGGAAGCTCATGCCATTTAAAAGGTGCAAGAGAAGT
>JBAYZV010000112.1:0-5868 GCA_041672325.1 Candidatus Izemoplasmatales bacterium | reverse complement strand
AAGAAATTGGGGTATTTGAAACTCTAGGAGATACAAAAAAGTTAGGGTATATAGTTTGTTTGGTTCAATGGTTAATATATATTGCCATTAGTTTTGTGATTGCAATTATATTAGCACATACAGTTGTTGGTATTGGCGCTAGTATTTACGGTATTAAGGAGTTTATCTTAATTAATCCGATAGTTATTTTTAGCAGTTTATTGATTATAGTTATTTTGATTATATTTAAAAATCTTTTATTAATTAAAAAGTATTACAAAAAGAATTCTATTGATAGAATTAGAGATAAAAGGCAAGTATCTAATCGATTTAATTATTTTGCTTCAAGTATAGTTTTAGTTATCTTATTAGTAGTTGGATTTGTTAAACCTTTTTCAATTAAATATAATGCTTTAATCATTGTCATATTGTCTATTTATTTAAGTTTAAATATGCTAGTATTTGCTTTTAAGCTCATTAAAAAAGTGTTTATGAATAGAAAAACAAGTTTTTCAATGTTTAATACCAAACATATGGGAGATAATAAAAATATGCATCAATCATTGAGTGTAATTTTTATTGCTTTTATTGTTGTAGCTATTATGTTTACTGTAAAAGGATTTATATCAAATCAAATTTCTAAAGTAAAAGAAGATAATTTATTGGATATAGTAATGACTAATATCTATAATTATGAAGATAGTTTACTTGATGAAATACATAATTATGATGTAAGTAATGTCAATCCTGCATTTTATTATAATAATGTTCTTGCGACCACGAATAACGAGAATAACTTTTTAATAAAAATGTTTGTGTCGATTGCTCCTCTTGATTTTAATAAGTATTTCGGATATAAGCTATCCTCAGTAGATGAATATTATGTAAATCACGATTTACCTTATATAATGTTTCCAAAATCATATGAGATAGTTCATAATCTATCAGTCGGTGATATTGTTAATCTTGATTTAGGGCCCAAAACTAGAAGTATGGATTTTATAGTAGCTGGGTATATTGATACAGATTTTGATCAAGTCGCATATACAAATTTAGTAGATAAATTAGATATTTACGGTTTGCAGTATAATGCGATTGTGATTAATAGTGATAATCATGAAACGACAATAAGCCAATTAATAAAGGATTATAGTGGCAAAATGTATTATTTAGTGGATGCTCAAAAAACTGTGGATGATCAATTGAATCTTGCTGGAAAAGTTTTGTCTTTATTTAGTGTCATCATTGTGTTTGTGGTTCTTAGTTTTATATTTGTAGTTTTTAATAACACTTTATTAAAATTTTATGCTTTACGTAATGACTACTCTAAAGTTAAGATTCTCGGTATTAGCAATAGAGAAATATTTGCTAATTTGATAAAAGAATTAGCTCTTACTATAGTAGTTTTGTTAGTTATAGGAATAGTGGAATTGATTGTATTATCTAATTACTTAAAATATGTTTTACTATTTTTTGACTATTATAAAGAACTTACAGCTAGTGTGATTCCTGTTAGTTTTGCCTATTTGTTAATTATTATCAGTTTATTAATCAGTTATATATACTATTATAAGAAAATTAAGCATATTGTTTTAAGTCAAGAGATTAGAATGTTATAGGGTTGAGTTAAACTGATATGATTCAAACCTTTTTAGGACAATTACTATTAATACATTTGTATAAAGTTTTATCATGTAATATAATATATTTATAGTTATGTATAGTTTTCTATATCATAGACTATAAACTTTCATTTGAAAAAGGAGGAAGAAAATGAAAAAAGTATTTTTAATATTTATAATGATTTTGACATTTTTAGGCGTAGTAGCATGTAATAATAACCAATCGGAAATTGATTTCAGCTACGATGAACAAATAGAATCCCCTACTAAATTAGCAATTGATGAAAAAGTGCTAAGTTGGGACGCGGTAGCTGACGCAGCTAGTTATGATGTTTACGTTGATGGTGAAAAAGTTGGAAATGTAAAAACAAATTCTTATGATTTTTCTGATTTAACTGAATCAAGAATAATTTTTACAGTTGTGACTGTAGCTCCAAGAGGAATGGTAAATTCTCAACAAAGTATTTCAATAGCTTATGTTGAAAACAAAGAAGCTGAAATTGCTAGTATGAAACTAGCAGTTGAACTTTACAATGAGATGCCATTTAGTGATGATTTTGCAGAAGAATTAGTTAATAAAGGGATGTTAGCTAGTGAATTTGAAGATATGATGAATGCTCTTTTGACTTTTAAAGGAACTGTAAAAAATTTTAATAATGTAAATGATGCTTACTTAGGCATAGAAACTATGATGGATAGCGTAGATAATGTTGAAGCTTTAATCTCTGCGTTAATTAAAACGGTTCTGCCTGATTTAATCGCTCAAGAAATTGCTTATTTGGAACAAAGTGTGTATGGAAATAGTGAAGAAATCGCTATGCTAGAAGAGTTTTTAACAATACTAGAAGATTCTGAAGAAGAAGTAATCAAAACTATTCTAATTGTTTTTGAATATATAGTTAGTATTGAAGAAATGGTTAATCAAGAATTAATTACAAAAATCAATAACTTATCAAACACTGATGAATTTGAAAGTTTAAATGTTAACGAATTAGTTTTGATTAAAGATGAGATAGTTGATGTTTTAAAAGAAACTATGCCTTCTCAATCAGAAGTTGTGCTTGTAGTTAATACTTTGAATACGCTTGCTTCTTTATTGCAAACAAGTCAAGATATTGAGGCTGCTAGTGTAGTTTATCCAGAAAAAATGGCAGCTACTATGTTGATGACATTTGAAGCTAGCTTAAGGTTTGTTGATAATTATGATTTGGCGTTCTTTACTGAATTAAAGACAATTGGAACAAGTACTGATTCAGATTATACAAAACAAGCTAAAATTGTAAATCTATCTCTAAATTATGTTGACCAATATTTTGATGAAAACGAAGATTTGCTTGATCAAATCGAGGGAGTTTATACTGATGAAGAAAAAGAAGTCATGTATAATGATTATCTAAATATGGTAGAAGAAATTTTGAAAGATGAAGCTAATTTAGAAATAACAATTTCAACAATTTTTAGTTTTGATAAAATGATGAATTTAAGAATTATTTTTGAAGATGCGTTTGAAGAATTACTAGATGCATATGTTGCATCTAACGGTGAAATATTCTTGTTAATCGCTGAGATGAGACAATATGAGTTAGATTTTGATAGTCCAGATAACCATTATAAAGATTATTACGAATATGATTACAACTTGAAAGTTTATCAATTCAAAATCGCAAACGAACTCGTAACTTTATTAAATTCAGTTATTAGCGAACGTAGTTTAGCTGAGTTTGAAGAAGTTAGAGGCTTTCTTGTTGATGCAACTAAATTGGTTTTAGAAACAGGAATGGCTGTAGAGTATAATGATGATACAGAAGAATTAATCGTTGCTGTAGAAGCGTTCTTAACTAATACTACTGAAGAAGAATATGAATTAATACAAAGTGTTTTCAAATTTTTGGATGAAGAAGATGTTTTATTAGATTATATAACAGCTTATCAAAATGTTATTGGAGAAGATTATGATTTAGTATATTCTGACGATAATTATTATTTTACAATGGCGTTTGTTTATTCTGTATATGATGATTATATGACTACTACTGTTAGAGAAAATATTGATAATATACTGGACGAATTAGCGGTATTATTTAGTGTCAGTGTATTTGATGAATTCAATTTAGGTATTTATCCAGAATTAATAGAAGATGGACTAGATTATATAGATTCGGTTTCATCTGAAGTAGCAGGTTTTGATTATAGTAACTTAACTGAAGCAAATTTAACAAGACTTCATGAAATAGAAGATGCTTTAAGTGATCTAATGGAACAAAAGCCATGATTTTATAAAAAAGAAAATATTTAAGGAACTAAAAACAGAAACTTTTTTAAGTTTCTGTTTTTTTAGGATTTTTTTGAATAAAAAGAATTAGATAAAAGGGGGCTTTAATATAACTAGATTTTGTAATATACTCTTTTATAATAATGATTTTTGTGATAATATTTAGATAATAAAATAATAATGGAGGGAAATTTAATGAATATTTATTTTTGTGAGAAATGCAAAAGAATTTGTTATACTTATCCAGTTAATTCTACTTTAGTTTGTTGTGATGAACCGATGATTTTGTTACAACCTAAAAAATCAGAAGAGGGTAATGAAAAACATTTACCAGTTGTTACAAAAATTAGTGATAACCAAATTTCTGTAAAAATCGGTTCAGTTCCTCATCCAATGTTAGAAAAACATTTTATTCAGTGGGTATTTATAGAAAATGGTGATAAATACTTTGTTAAAACATTTAAGCCTGAAGATGAACCAAAAGCTGATTTTTATGTTGATTTTTCAAAAGAATTAAAAGTTTATGAGTATTGTAATATTCATGGATTATGGATGATTGAATACAAATAGCGATAAAGTAAGTGTATCATTTATTTACACTATTGGGGGTGCGGGTTTTGGCGTTTAGTGTTATAGAATTCCTAAAGTATCTTTTTTTAGGAATTGTTCAGGGACTGACAGAGGTGTTACCAGTTTCTTCAAGCGGGCATGTGGAACTCTTTAAAAATTTAATAGATTTAGAATTAGATAATAATGTAATTTTTTTAATATTTCTTAATACTGGTTCGTTGGTAACATTTATTATTATTTATTTTAAGAAGTTAGTTGCTTTAGCAAAATCTTTTTTAATTTTTGTTTTTAAAAAAGAAAAAAGAGATGAAAATAAAGAAAACGTCACTTTTTTGATGAAAATTCTAGTTGCTTGTATACCGGCGGGGATTACTGGGTTATTGTTAAATGAAATTATTGAGGAAAATTTGGTATCTTATTCTTTACTTGTTTCTGGGATTGGCTTATTGATTACAGCTACAGTCTTATATTTTGTTAGTAGGGTGGAATTTATAAGAGGACATACCAAAATTTCCTGGTGGGACACTCTTTTTATAGGGCTAGCTCAAGCAGTAGCTATATTACCAGGCGTTTCTCGTTCTGGTATGACTACTTCAACAGCCTTAAAAAGAGGCAACAGTATTACAACATCATTGAACTTTTCATTTTTAATGTATATTTTCATTTCTTTGGGATCAACACTTTTACTTGTTAAAGACTTTTTTGATGGAGGCTCAACTATTGTTGGGGCACAGTACATATATTATTCTTTCGCTTTTATAGCATCGATGATTGCCACTTATTTCGCCTATAAACTAATCTTTAATGTTTTCAAGAGCGGAAAACTTAGATATTTTAGTTACTACTGTTTTTGTGTTGGGATATTGGCTGTAATATTATTTATCATTTAGATTAAGAAAGAGGAATTTATGTTAGAAATATTTACTGAAATCATTGAGTATATAATACTTGGTTTTGTACAAGGGGTAACAGAAGTTTTACCTGTATCTTCGAGCGGACATGTCACTTTTGTTAAAGAAATATTTAATACAGAAATAGATAACAGCGTTTTATTTCTTCTAATACTAAATTTAGGATCGATAATTGCGATAATTTATTACTTGAGAAAAGACATTTGTGTATATATTAGAGATTTAATAAGATTCATTTTCAAGAATAACGTCGATAAAGACGTTATAAAAAGTGTTAATTATGTTAGAAATGTTTTTGTAGGTATATTGCCTGTCGTTTTCATAGGATTCTTTGTAAGTTTTTTTATTGAGAGTATATATGAGAAAAACCCACTACTATTTATAGGTATTGGGGCTCTTCTAACGGCTACGATTCTTTATGCAGTCAGAAATTTCACAGTTGCTTACGTTAATAAAGAATTTTCAACAGGAGATTCATTTTTTATAGGATTGATGCAGGTTGTATCATTATTTC
>JBAYZV010000111.1:0-5884 GCA_041672325.1 Candidatus Izemoplasmatales bacterium | reverse complement strand
CTTTTGCTTTGTCTACAGCTGATATGGAAGCGACTTATTTTATTGAAAAATAAATCTTTAAGAACCTTTAGTGAGGTTCTTTTCTAAATAACAAGGAGAGTATATGAACAGGGTATTCAATGTGACTGAAGGCCTTATTTTAAAGAAGATGCTAATCTTAGCTTTGCCGATTTTATTAACAACTCTTTCACAAATTGCTTATAATCTAACTGATATTTTTTGGATTGGTAGAGTTGATAGTATTGGAATGGTTGAAACCAATGCAGTAGCTGCTGTTGGGACAGTTTCTTATTTAACTTGGTTTGCTTTTGGTTTTATATTAATAGCGAAAATTGGAACAAGTGTTAAAGTATCACACGCAGTTGGAAAAAAGGAACATAAAGATATAAATGTTTTTGCATCTAATGGATTACTACTAGAGGCTGTTTTAGGGGTATTTCTATCAGTTCTTATTTTAATTTTTAAAAACGAATTTTTAGGTATTTTTAATATAGATACACCTCAAATTATTGAGTATGCTTTAATGTATATTCCAATAATTGGTGGGTTTTTGTTTATTCAGTTTATCGTTAATGGGTTTATTGCCATTAATGAAGGATTAGGACAAACTAGAATCAATTTATGGGTTTTAGCATTAGGATTTGTATTTAATATGGCGTTAGATCCGATTTTAATTATTGTTTTTAAATTTGGAATAACTGGCGCAGCTATTGCTACTGTTAGTTCTCAGTTTATAACTTTAATTGTATTCTTTATTATTTATAAAAAACATAATCCAAATCTAAAGGTTTTTAGATTTAAGAACTTTGATTTATCAGCAATGAAGAAAATTATTTCCATTGGTCTTCCAGTTGGAATCCAATCAATGTTTTTTACTATTATTTCTATTTATATTGCTAGAAGAGTTTTTGAATTTGGTCCTAATGTAGTTGCAGGGCAAAGAATAGGTGTGCAAATTGAACAGTTAACATGGATGATAGCTAGTGGATTTCAATCCGCTATAACTGTTTTTATAGGTCAAAATTTTGGCGCTAAAGAGTTTAAGAGAATAAAGAGAAGTGTTTGGGATATTAGTTTAATTTTAGTTCCTTATGCGCTTATCATTTCATTATTGTTGTTATTTATACCAGAGTCTTTAATGAGAATATTTGTTAGTGATGATTTAACTGTTTCTTATGGAGTAATGTATTTAAGAATTATCAGTCTAAGCCAAATCTTTATGATTATTGAAAGCATAGGCGCTGGATTCTTTAATGGTATTGGTAAATCATATGTTCCATCAATTATTGGTATTATTGGTAATCTAACAAGAGTACCTCTTGTTATAGTTTTAACTGTTTCAATGCTTGAAAATGGTATATGGTGGTCACTAAATTTTTCTACTATATTTAAGGCGTTTATCATAATTATTATCTTTATTTATGCTATAACACATCTAACTGATTTTAAGAATAATAAACTGATTTTTAAAAAGACAGGGTTTGAAGCAACATAATCTATATTTTATTTGGGGGATTATATGTGGTTTGCGATAGTATCGACTTTTTTAATATTGATTATACTTTTTGTTTGTCTGCAAATTGCTTTTAGTATTGTTTTGCCAAAAACAAGAAATCTTGAAATGACAAGAGAATTAGAGCTGAAAAAAGATGAGACATTATTTGATTTTTATGATAATTATCTTACAAAGGAAAAAAATATCAAATCAAGATATGGTTACAATTTGACATTATATTATTTTTTAAATCCAGAATCTAAAAAATTTATAGTGATAGCTCATGGACATACATATACGCACCATGGTGGACTTAAATATGCGAGAATGATGGCTGATTATGGATATAATGTTGTTTTGTATGATCAAAGATATCATGGCAAAAGTGGCGGAAAAAACTCGACTTTAGGATATTATGAAAAGAATGATTTATACGATATCATCAGTAAAGTCTATTTAGAGTTTGGTGATGATATTATATTAGGAACTTACGGAGAGTCGATGGGTGCGGCTACAGTTCTATTAGAACAAGCACTTGATAAGCGTGTAGTTTTTTGTATTAGTGATTGTAGTTTTTTTAGTTTAAATCGTTTGATTAAAGAACAATTAAAATCGCGAAAAGTACCAAGAGTATTTTATCCAGCAATTAATTGGTTTGTAAAGATTATTACTGGAGTGAAACTAGAAGAAGTTTCACCAATAGAGAGTTTAGCAAATTCTGTTATACCAATACTATTTATTCATGGTAAACAAGATAAGTTAATAAACTATCAACATAGTGTTGATATGTATAATTCTTATCAAGGAAAAAAAGAATTATTTATTGCTAGCAATAATGCTACTCATGCATATTCTTTTTTTAGCGATAATGAAGAATATAAGATGACGGTAAAAAGATTTGTTGAGGAAAACGTAAATGAAGAGGTATAGTTTTGATTCTAAGGTTGGGCTTGTAACTATATTTTATGAAAATGATTATGTAACTAAGATTAACCTTCAATCTAGTGAAAAATTTGCCGATGAACCAAATGAAATAGTTATTTTAGCTAAACAAGAGATACTAGAATACCTAGATGGAATGAGAAAAGAATTTTCTTTTCCAATTAGCTTTAGTGGAAGTGTTTTTGTTAAAAAAGTACTTTCTACAATGAGAAAAATACCTTATGGAAAAACTTGGAGTTATTCAAGGTTAGCTAAAGAATCAGATTATGAAAAAGCTGTTAGAGCAGTAGGTACAGTTTGCAAGAATAACCCATTACCTTTAATCATTCCCTGTCATCGTGTTATCAAAAAAAGTGGTGATATTGGTTATTTTAATGGAGGAGTTGAACTTAAAACTAAGCTATTAAATATAGAAAAAAATCCTTCTAAATAGAAGGACTTTTTTTTGTAGTATCTCTTTCAATTAATTTAACATCAATTGTTTGGTGAAGGCAGACTAAATCTTCGCCATTTATTAGTTTCATAATTGATGATACAGCGGCTTTACCAATTTGACTTGTCGATTGATCGATTGTTGTAATTTTCGGATCGACCATACTTGATAGTTTAATATTATCAAAACCTATTACTTGAACATCTTCAGGAACTGATTTATTTAATCTTTTTAGAGATTGAATGGCAAGAAGAGCGATAATATCTGAATCACAAAATATACCATCAATATCAGGATGTTTTTTGAGTTTGGAGTCTATATCTAATTGATCGGGAGATAAAAACGCTAAATCATAGTTATAAGACATAATATTGTTTTCTTTGAGAAATGATTGAAAACCATTGGTCCTATCTTGAACTGTTACTAAGTTAGAAGGGCCTCTGAAATGGATAATACTTTTACAGCCACTGCTAACAAGTTTTTTGGCGGCTAACATACCGCCTAAATAATTGTTAGAAGTGATTGAAGGTATTTCTTCACTTAAGTTATGATCAACTTCAATTATCGGTATGTTTAATGCTAGATAATCATTTATTCTGTTTGTGTTTGATATTAAAATTATTCCGTCAACATTATATTGTTGGAAGATTCTTAAATACTTACTTTCTTTTTCCGGATTATCTTTTGAATTACAGATAATTAGTCTGTAATCAGAATTAATCGTTTCATCTTCGATTACTTCTAAAAGATCGGAAAAATAGTAAGAGGTTAGATGTGGCATAACCACAGCTATTATATGTGATTTTTTTTGAAATAATGATCTAGCTAATTCATTAGGAATATAGTTTAATTCTTTAATAGCCTCAATTACTAATTGTTTGGTTTCGTCATTAACATATCCTTTTTTATTAATTACTCTAGATACTGTAGCTACACTAACATGTGCTTTTTTAGCTACGTCTTTAATTGTTGCCATATATTCACGTCCTTTATTGCTTGACTAGGTAAATTATACATATTTATAAGAAATTTTAAAAGACATTTGATTATTTTATGAAGATTTAGATAATAATTAATTATAAATCTATTAGATAATTACTTGCTTAATTATCCATATTTCGCCGAGATATTAGACATTTAAGCAAAAATATAGTAAAATATTCAAAACGGGAGGTAAAATTTATGAAAAATACAAGTTCAAAACTAAGAAATTTAGTTATTTATCAGATATATGTAAGAAACTATAGCGAGAAAGGAAACTTTCAAGCTATTATTGATGATTTAGATCGAATAAAGAATTTAGGTGTGGATGTAATCTATCTTTTACCGATTCATCCGATTGGGGAAAAGAATAGAAAAGGTAGCTTAGGATGTCCATATTCTATAAAAGACTATTCTTTAGTTAATGAAGAATTAGGTGGCTTATCTGGTTTACACCAATTAATTGATAATGCTCATGGTAAAAAAATAAAAATTGTTATGGATATAGTTTTTAATCATACTTCAAGAGACTCAAGATTATTAACTGAACATCCTGAATGGTTTTATAAAAATGATCTAGGTGTAATATCTAGTCGTGTTGGCGATTGGACGGATGTTGTAGATTTAGATTATTCTAAAGATAAAAATCTTTGGTTTGAATTATTAAATACACTTGTATTCTACGCTCGCATGGGTGTAGATGGATATCGTTGTGATGTAGCTAGTATGGTGCCAATGGAATTTTGGAAACTAGCTCGAAAACAAGTTAAGAAGGTTAATCCAAAGTTTATTTGGATTAGTGAATCTATTCATGGAGAGCATTGTAAAAATTTTAGAGATTTAGGCTTTGATTGTGCATCTGAATCAGAGATTTATCAAGAATTTGATATGGCATATGATTATGACATTGAGCCCTATATGAATGATTATTTACAAGGTAAATCTACGTTAAGACCATATTTAGAAGGTTTAAAAAGACAAGATGAGATTTATCCAGCCAATTATGTAAAAATGCATAATATTGAGAATCATGATATTGATAGAATTGCTAAAAAAGTAGATAACAATCTTTTGAAGATTAAGAATTGGATTGCTTTTATGTTTATGCAAAAAGGGGCTGTAATGCTTTATATGGGCATTGAATATGCAGCTGATATTAAACCTAGTCTTTTTGAAAAAGAGTTATATGTTAAAAATCAAGATATTACGGGGTTTGTGTCGAAATTAGCTAAATTGAAAAAAAGAAAAATATTTGCTAAAGGGATGTATCGTGTTAATATTCCTGAAATTGATGGAGTAGCTTATCAATCATTTTCTAATGATGTAGAAGAAATACATGGTATCTTTAATGTTGGATTAGTAAAGGGTAGTATTTCTGTTAGCTTACCAGATGGTAAGTACCGAAATTATATTAATGGTAAATATATTAAAGTAGAAAATAATTCTATTAAATTAACTGAAGAAACAATTATTATTAAATTAAAAAAATAGATTTAAAACGGAAACTTACTTTGTTTCCGTTTTTAAATATAAATGATATAATAATTAACAAGGATGTGTTTAAATTGATAAGAGAAGTAAATATTATTGGTGGTGGATTAGCTGGATCAGAAGCAGCTTATCAATTAGCTAAACGAAATATTAAAGTAAACTTATATGAAGTAAAAACGATAAAGAGGAATGATGCACAAAGTTCTGATTATTTAGCTGAATTAGTTTGTTCTAATTCTTTTAGATCTAATGATGTTCATAATGCAGCTGGATTAATGAAAGAAGAGCTGAGAAGATTAGATTCTTTATTGATAAAAACAGCTGATAGATTTGAAGTTCCTGCTGGAAGTGCTTTGGCAGTTGATAGAGAAGGGTTTTCACAAGAAATAACAAATATTTTAAAGGGTAACAAGAACATTAATATAATCGAAGAAGAAATCGAAGAGATTCCTTCAGGATTTACTATAGTTGCTAGCGGACCGCTAACAACTAGTAAACTAGGAGAAAATATTAGAAGGTTTATTGGCGATGATATGTTGTAT
>JBAYZV010000110.1:0-5902 GCA_041672325.1 Candidatus Izemoplasmatales bacterium | reverse complement strand
ATTATCAAATTTAAGTATTGGATGCTCATTCACTCTCATTTTTTCACCACTTTCTTATCCAAAAAATATTTTAACATAAAGCGCTTACATTTAATAGTAAAAAATTAAATATTTTTCCACGCCAATTCTAAAAGTTTGATCCCTCTTTTTAACTGTTCTAAATTCAAATTAGAATAACCAAAAACAATGGTTTTTGTATCAGTAACAAGTCTTTCATTTATATAATATTCTGACAAACTATAAACTCTAACTTTCTTCTCTTTAGCTTTATCGACTAAATACTTTTCGCTTTTTTCTGTTTTTATATCAACTAGAAAATGAAGACCTGCTTCCTCACCATAAATACGAATTTTATCGCTGAATGAACTATTGTTTAAAAGTGATATCAGTTCATCTCTTTTCTGTTTATAATTATTCTTCATTCTGTTCAAGTGCTTTTCATATTCACCACTAGAAATAAACTTTTCCAAAATCAACTGATTAGTTGTTGGAACACTAGAACTAAAAAAGGAAAGTGTATTTCGATATTTATTTATTAGTTTCTCTGGTAAAATCATGAAACTAACTCTGAAAGATGGCGCTAAACTCTTAGAAAATGAATTCATATATATAACTTTATCGAATTTATCCATTCCTTTCATAGCCGGTATTGGATTGCCAAAAAATCGGAACTCACTATCATAATCGTCTTCAATAATATATCGATCGTCATTTTCACTAGCCCATTTTAATAATTCTATTCTTCTTACTACAGGAGTCACTATTCCTTTAGGAAATTGATGAGATGGTGTGGTGTGAACAATATCACACCCTTCAAATTTTAGTACCGAAACATCTAATCCTTCTTCATCTAAAGGAATTGCTTTAACTGTAGTCCCGTAAGCTCGATAAAGTTGATAATTCTTTACATAAGAAGGTTCCTCTACTGAATATACTTTATCTCTACCCAATAATAAAACCAACAACAATATTAAATGTTCTGAACCACTACCTACGATGATTTGTTCCGGTAAAGTCCTTATTCCTCGATAAGAAAACAAAATTTCAGCTATTCTTTGTCTAAATTCATAAACACCAAAAATATCTCCACGATTAATATTATTCTTCAACTGATCTAATACTATATCTCGTTCAATCTTTGCAAATTTTTCATACGGAAATTTAGTCGCATCTATTTGATTTGTTCGAAAATCAATTTCATATTCTACTTCTTTTTTAACTTCAAAAGTTTTCTGCGGTTTTTTATTCATCTTATAAAGTAAGTCTAAATCTGTTGTTACAAAATAACCTACTTTAGCTTTTGATTTTATATATCCCTCAGTCAAAAGCTGAGCATAAGCAGACTCAACTGTTGTAAGAGATATCTTTAAATGACTAGCTAGTTTTCTTTTTGAAGGTAGCTTTTCATTCTTCTTTAAAGTGCCTTGTTCAATTGATTCTTTAATCTTCAAATATAATTGCTCATAAAGGGACAAAGGATTTGTTTTATCCAAAAAAAATGTCAACATAAACTGACCACCTCATTATTTATAAAACTGAGTATTTAAAAGATACCAGTTATAAGTATAATATAAGTGATTATAGATAAAATGTCAATAGAAGGAGGGTATTATTAAATGAATGATCGTTATCAATTGAATAAAGAATTAGCCCAAATGTTAAAGGGTGGAGTGATTATGGATGTCACTAATGCAGAACAAGCAAAAATCGCTCAAGAAGCTGGCGCTTGTGCAGTAATGGCTTTAGAAAGAATTCCAGCCGATATTAGAGCCGCTGGTGGTGTTTCTAGAATGTCTGATCCAAAACTAATCAAAGAAATACAAGCTGCTGTAACAATTCCAGTTATGGCAAAAGTAAGGATAGGTCATTTTGTTGAAGCACAAATTCTAGAAGCTTTAGAAATTGATTATATTGATGAAAGCGAAGTATTATCACCTAGTGACAATATTTATCACATCAATAAGAAACTTTTCAAAGCCCCATTTGTATGCGGCGCTAAAAACTTAGGTGAAGCTCTAAGAAGAATTTCTGAAGGCGCAGCTATGATTAGAACAAAAGGTGAACCAGGTACAGGAGATGTTGTGCAAGCTGTTACTCATATGCGTTTAATCCAAGGCGAAGTAAGAATTGTCCAATCTTTAAGAGAAGACGAATTATTTAATAAAGCAAAAGAATTACAAGTACCTTATGATTTAGTTAAATATGTTCATGACTTTGGTAAATTACCAGTAGTTAATTTCGCAGCTGGTGGCGTGGCTACTCCAGCCGATGCAGCCTTAATGATGCAATTAGGTGCTGAAGGTGTTTTTGTAGGATCAGGAATTTTTAAATCTGGTGATCCAGCAAAAAGAGCAAGCGCTATTGTTAAAGCAGTTACTAACTATAACAACCCTAAAATATTAGCTGAAGTAAGTGAAGATCTTGGCGAAGCAATGGTAGGTATTAACGAACAAGAAATTGAAGTTTTAATGGCAGAAAGAGGATTGTAAAATATGCGCATTGGTGTACTCGCGTTACAAGGTGCATTTATTGAACACCAAAAAATGCTTACAACGCTTAACGTTGAATCGTTTACAATCAGAAACTTAACAGATTTATTACAACCAATGGACGCAATAATCCTTCCTGGTGGTGAAAGTACAGTTATTTATAAATTATTAAAAGATTTGCATATGGAAGAAACACTTAAAAGCATGATAAATAGCGGTTTACCAACTTTAGGAACATGTGCGGGATTATTACTTTTAGCTAAAAACATCCACAATTATGACAATCCATTTCTTCAAACTATGGATATTACAGCTAGAAAAAATGCTTATGGTAAGCAACTAGGTTCTTTTAGAACAATTGGGACATTCAATGGTCAAGGAAACGTTCCATTTGTCTTCATTAGAGCTCCATACATTGAACACACCGGAAAAGATGTCGAAGTCCTAGCTGTTGTCGATGATAAAATAGTTGCAGCAAGAGACAAATCTCAATTAGCTACCGCTTTTCATCCTGAATTAACTGATGATTTGACTATTCACAAATATTTTATTAACATGATAAATAAATAAATAACCTAATAAATAAAACGAAGTCTTTTGGCTTCGTTTTTTTGTCTTTTTTTAGAAATAACTGTTAAACACTTAATTCTTTATTCATTATTTTTAACATATACTCGATCAATTCTTTGTTTAGCTGTATTTGTAAGTAATTCATAAGTAATAGTTAAAGCTCTTTTAGCCATTGGTTCAAGTAATTTATTATGGCCAAAAATTTCAACTTCATCATCTTCTTTTATATCAACACCAGATACATTTATCATAGTAAGTCCCATACAGACTCGCCCTATAACTGGTAATTTATACCCCTTGAAATAAAAAAAATCATTATTACTTAGAATTCTTGGGTATCCATCTGCATAGCCAATAGCAATTGTAGCTATTGTCATATCCTCTTTAGCTACAAATGTCCTACCGTAACTAACACTATGATTTTCACTGATTTTTCTAATTGCAATTACTTTAGCAAAAAGACTCATAACAGGTAAAAACATCTCACTTGTATTCAAAGGAGGATAACCATAAAGAGCAATTCCACATCTAGCAAAATCATAATCAGCTTCCTTAACCATTATTAAACCAGAACTATTTTGAATATGAACTTTACCATATTTCAAATTTTCTTTCTTCAATCGACTAATTAAAGTATCAAAAACATCTTTTTGGTGAAACGTAAATGAAGCGTCACTGTCAGATGATGCGAAATGGGTATAAATCCCCGAAATTTCAATATAATCTAGTTTACTAATTTTTCTGATGATTTCTACTGTTTCTTCAATAGAGTCTAAACTTTGACAACTTAATCCTAATCTAGACATACCAGTATCGATATTAATATGAACGCGTATTTTCTTTCTGTATTCATTCAGCCTTAAAGCATATTCATAAGAATCAATAGTCTGTATAAAATTATATTTACTAATGTAATCAATATTTCTTACGTCAGTTTTGCCAAAAATCAATATATCAGACATAACTCCCGCAACTCTTATTTCAAGCGCTTCTTTTAAAACAGTAACAGCAAAAAAATTACAACCACATTTTTCTAAATGTAAAGAACACTCAACACTTCCATGTCCATACGCATCAGCCTTAACAACCGCACAAATACTTTTTCCATTATTTAATTTTTTAAGAGTATTATAATTACTCTCAAGATTGCTTAAATTTATAACAGCTCTTAATCGGTCTATAAACATTATTTCACCTTAGTCAAAACTTTTATACCACCCAAATAAGGTACTAAAACATCTGGTACCCTAACACTTCCATCAGCCATTTGATTTTGTTCAAGTATAGCTGGCAAAAGTCTAGAAGTAGCTAAACCAGATCCATTTAAAGTATTAACATAGTCAATCTTACCGTCTTCTTTGCGATACCTAATCATACCTCTTCTAGCTTGAAAACTTCTAGAATTTGATACTGAACTTATTTCTTTATAGATTTTAATAGAAGGTAGCCAAACTTCAATATCAAAAGTCCTTGCCATTGCAAAACTAACATCTCCAGCAGCAAGTTTTGACACTTGATAATGAAGGCCTAATTTTTTCATTAATCTTTCAGCTTTTATTATCAACTCTAAAAAAGCGTCATCACTATCTTCAGGAGTAGTATATTGAACCATTTCAACTTTGTTAAATTGATAACCTCTAATCATACCTCTTTCTTCAGAACGATAACTACCCGCTTCTCTTCTATAACACGGAGTATAAGAAAAGTATTTTTTCGGTAATTGTTTTAAATCTAATATTTCATTACGATGAACATTTACCAAAGCAGTTTCTGCTGTTGGTAACAAAAACTTTCTTGGATTTTCACCATCTAGCCAAAAAACATCTTCTTTAAACTTAGGAAATTGACCTGCAGTTTGACCGCTTTCATAGTTTAAAAGATGAGGAACCATTAAAAACTCATAACCATCTTTAATATGTTCATCAATAAAAAAATTAATTAATGCCCATTCTAATCTAGCACCAAGACCAGTATATATCCAAGTTCCTTTACCGCTAATTTTAGCAGCTCTTTCATAATCAATTAATCCTAAAGAAGTAGCTAATTCAACATGGTCTTTAATTGGAAAATCAAATACTGGTTGGTCTTTATAAACCGCAACAACCACATTATTTTCTTTATCGCCGCCAAGTAAATCCTCATCAGGAATATTCGGAATCTTTAATAGAAACTCATTGATTTTTTCTTCAATTTCACCCAATAATACTTCATCTTGATTAACATTATCTTTAATTTTTTCTATTTGTGCAAACAAATCAGTTGTATCTTTCTTATCACGTTTGTATTCACCAATAGATTTAGATAGTTTATTTCTTAAAGCTCTCACTTCTTCAATATTCTTAAGAAGAGAATTTCTTTTTTCCCTTAACTCAATAAATCCTTTAAAATCTACTTCAAAACCGCGTTTTAACAACGCTTTTTTTACATACTCAGGTTCATTCATAATCAATTCTACATCCAACATATTATCCCTCAACTCCTTTTATTAAAAAACGCCCTCTACTACTTTATAAATAGTAAAGGACGAAATTTTTCATCTATTCCGTGGTGCCACCTTAGTTCTAGTTTTTTACTAGCACTTGTAATCTTTTTAACACGAGATTAAAGCGGAGATGATTAGTCTCACTCCAAGGTAGACAAAATACCAGTTATGTCAATCTTTCACCCAATAATTAACTCTCTATTTTTTATAACCGTCTTATATTTTTTATCCTCTTCATCATTTTCAACAATCATTATAGTTAAATTAATGATAAGTGTCAAGCAAATATAAATAATTATTTGCATCTACCATTAATTTTTTAGCATTATCTTCATTTTCCATTGCTAAATTCTTTACCCAA
>JBAYZV010000109.1:0-6005 GCA_041672325.1 Candidatus Izemoplasmatales bacterium | reverse complement strand
ATGATATCATTTTTAAAAAAAATATAATATATCAATAACAAGAGGCGTTAGTATTTTACTAGCGCCTCTTGTTTTATAGATTAAAATATTTGTTTTACTTGTTTTTTTAGATAATATCACAAGTATGTTCTTTAGATGTGTCAATAATTACTGGAATTACAATTGGTTTTCTCTTAGTTGAATTGTATAGATATCTTTGAATTTGATAACGAAGATTATCTTTATACTTTTGCCAATCAATATTTCTTTGTGAAAATTGACGATTTGTTTCTAATTGGTAAATGATTTCTATTTCTTTAACAATGTCTTCATTTTCTTTCATATACATATAACCACGACTTACAATTTCAGGTGTATTTAACATTGTTTTCTCTTTAGCATTAATATTAGCAATTACCAATAAAAAGCCATCTTCTGCTAATAATTCTCTTTCTTTTAGCACTTGATCATTGATGTCTATCTCATAAGTTCCATCAACCATGATTGTTCCGTTTTCAACCATATCATGGAAACGATCTTTAACTCCATTTGTAAATGAAATAACTTCTCCATTGTCTAATAAAAACACTTCATTTTCCTTATAGCCATACTCTTTAGCAATGTTTGCTTGAGCTAAAAGCAATCTATATTCACCATTAATTGGAATAACATACTTTGGCTTTAATAAAGTATACATGAACTTAATATCTTCTGCAGAAGCATGGAATCTAGCAAAATAATCTTTGTTTACTTTTATCATATTAACATCTAGTTTGGCTAAAACATCATATGTTTTAGCTGCTATTTTTTCTGTTCCTACAACTGGTGGACATAATAACATTACTGTGTCAGATTGAACCAATTTTACTAATCGATCAAATCCTTTTGCCATTCTTTGAAGCATAAAGAAAGGTTCATGACGTTCACCTGTTACTAAGAATACCACATCGTCTAATTCGTTATTGTTCTCACTATCTAGATACTTGAGATTAACTAACCGATTTTCAGGGACTTGTATATATCCCATCATTTCTGCGATAAATAACAGCCTTTGAGCTTTTCTACCAATAATAGCAATCCTTTTATTAACTCTAACTGCTTCATTTATTATCATCTGAATATTTGATAATTCAGTAGAGTACATTGCTACAATTATCCGATTTTTTGATTTATTAAAGTTAAGACGAATCATTTTCTTTAGGTAATCATCACCCGATGATTTACCTTGATTCAGTGCTCCTTGTGATTCGTTTAAAAATGCAAGCACACCATAATCGGCAATTTTTGCGATTTTTTGAAAATCAGTACGATAAAATTCTGGTACATCTTGATTAAAGTTATAATCTGTTGTATAAACAATAGCCCCATCTTTAGTATAAATAACAATCCCAGCACTTAAAGGTACAGAATGTGTGGTAGCAAAAAATTCGATATAAAAATCATCAAATTTGATTATTTTTTTATATTCAACAATATTCAATTTATGTTCTTCTGGATTTATTTTATTTTCACGCAAAAAATCCCTGACAATAGCCATTGTATAATCAGTTCCGTATATTGGCTTATCTATTTGTGTTAAAAGCAATGGTAGTGCGCCGATATTTTTATCATGTGCATGTGATAAAAAGATTCCTTGCACATCATCTTTACGAGTTACTAAGTAACTAATATCAGGAACTAAAGCATCAACTCCTAATAAATCATTAGATGGATGTTGTAATCCAGCATCTAATATAATTATCTTTTTGTTGATTTCTATACAATATAAGTTTTTACCATTATCTCCGAGCCCACCTAGGGCATAAAATTTAATTTGATTCATATTAACCGCTCTTTCTTTTGAATTTCAAATCTATTATAACGTATTTTTATAAATACTAAAAGGCAAATGAAATATTTATTTCTCAAAAGACAAATATTCTTCCATATGATACAATAGTTATTGGTGATATATATGATTAATTACCCAAACAAGAAAAAAATAAGCAATGTAAAATTATCATCCAGCGCTAATCGCGGGATGAATTTTGAAACTATGATTAATCAAACTAATGATTTTTATTTAGATAATGATATAGCTGTTATCTATAAAAAACCAATACCTATCCAAATTGTATCAGTAGATTACAAAACTAGAAGCGCAGCTAAAATTACTGAAGCTTATTATAAATTACCTTCTACTACTGATTATAATGGCATATATAAAGGTAGATACATAGACTTTGAAGCAAAAGAAACGAAGAATAGAACTTCTTTTCCAATGAAAAATATTCACGAACATCAAATATTACATTTGAATCGTGTCAAAAAACATGGGGCTATTAGTTTTATTATAGTATATTTTGTGACGCTTAATCGAATCTTCTTTTTAGATTCTGAGTACGTTAATGATTTTTATAAACGATCAAAAGATAATAGAAAATCGATTACTCTAAAAGAATTTGAACAACTTGGTTATGAAATTTTAGAAGGATATAGAAAACCAGTTGATTATCTAGATATTCTAGATAAGTATTATTTTTGAGTTTATAAAGTATTATTATCCTTATATACTAAAGTTTTAAGTCATATCAGATTGATATGACTTTTTTAAATACATTATTAATCAACACTTTTCTAAAACTATTAGATATTAGCATAAACTAAAAGCGCTACTGGCTTTTTGTATTTATAATGACAATAATAATAGTGTATTGAAAGTAAGAAAACAAAAATTGCATATACTTTATCTCACCAAAATAATTAAATATTTTTGACAATCGTAATACTATAAAAATTGATTATTAACAATTAGGAGTAAAAATATCTGTCAGCATATAAATCCTATTCCTAAAATCACTCATTATTTTTGTTCACTCAATTAACCAATTGCAAAAGTGTTTAAAACGTTTTGCCCAAGATTTCTCATTATGTTCGCCTCCTATAACTTCAAGATAAAGTAGATTTTTCGTTTTCATTCTATTTAAAAGATTATTTATTTTTCTAGCTCCACCCAAATATATATAATTGAAATTCTTAATACTTACATTACTTGTTTCTTCAGTTCCTACGTCAAGATAAATTGAAAGGCTAGAATGAAAATTTTTTTCAATAAACTCGTATATAGATTTTTCACAGAACCATATGGCTGGAGAGAAGGCACCAATTTTTTTAAAAGTTTTGGGATATTTAAAACCAGCGTAAAGTGATATCAACCCACCCATTGATGATCCGGCCATGTAAATCTTTTGATCATCTATAGGATAATTATTCTTCATATGTGGAATTACCGTACTCATTATCCAGTCTAAATATAAATCTCCTAATCCTCCATTAATTTCTATTTCGTTTGAGATTAAATTTGTTTCTGCTTCTAGTCTAAATGGGGAATATAAATCATATCTTTTTATTGATGATTCAGGAATACCACAGATTATAATTTTATTCTTAGGATAAAGAGAATCTAATGTCTCTTTAACCTTCCATGTTTCTCCGAAAGCTGATTTTTCCTTAAAAAACAGATTATGACCATCATGCATTATTAAAAGAGGTAATCGTTTATTGCTTGATATGTCAAAAAGAGGATTATATAAATAAATCTCTTTTTGGCATTTATCAAGTGGAAAATCCAGTGTTATTGTATCAATTCTACTTCTCATCATTTTTTATAAAAGTCCTTAATAGATTCAAAGTATGTCTCAATATTTTGAAGAGGCGCTAAGTATGGTACATCACATCCAGTACTAATTACAAAGTTTTCATATTTATCACATTTATTAAGTAAATTAATTATAGATTCATAAACCTCTTTTGAACTGCTATTTTTAATAACATTTGAAGGGCTTATATTACCCATAATAATTTTGTCTTTTGGCATTAACTTTAACATATCTTCCAAATCAATACTATCACCAAAGTGATAAATATCCGCGTCAAATGTAAGAATTGTATTTACTAAAGGTATTACGTTTCCGCAATTATGATATATTATAACAAAATTTTCGGTCTCCAAAGACTCAATGATTTTTTTAATATAGCAAGAAGAAAATTCTTCACATATTTCTGGACTTAACAATCCAGCTGCAGGTTCTGCAATCATAATTCCATTTGCTCCCGCCTCTTTGAAAGCAGTTATATATTTAATAATGAATTCAGTAGTTTTATTTAGAAGCATTTTAACTAAATTAGGATTATAGTAAGTGTTAATCATAATCTCAGTCATGTCCATTAATCGGCCAGCCAAAGAGAACGGACCTATGACTCCAGCTATAACAGGTTTTCCAAACGCATTCTTTTTTGCAAGTCTAATTCCTTCTACATATACACCTGTTCGATTTTTAAATACTTCAGGAATTTTCAAATTATCTACGTCTTCGATAGACTCTATTATAGCTTTTGTTACAGTTGGAACATCATCTTTAATAAAACGTATTGGCGCCCCAAAAGCTTCAGCTTCCACAGATAAATCCATCATAGATAAAACTGCACTCATAGGGTATTCTTGTGCTATTTTACACATCAGTTCAGCTTGTAAATTTTGAGAATTAACTAACTCATTAACAGAAATGTTGTATTTTTTTGTCATAGGGAAAGACAATATTGGTAATGATTTTGCTCTATCATATTTTAAACTGTCTAGCCATTTACGTTTATTCATCACTATAGATTCCTTCCATTTCATAACCAGCTTCAAGCATAGCTTTATAGTTTTCGTTAGAAATATAATCAGGCACAGAATTTCCTGACCCTAAAGCGTATGCACCATGATTTTTTGTTTTTTCTAGCATTTTTTTTGATCTTGATTTAATATCTTCCGGTGTTGATCTAGTTAAATAATCAACATCAATCCCACCGAGAACCGCGATTCTATTTAATAAGTCATCATAAGCTTTTTCTACCGGAGTTATATTATCTTCATATGAGTGTCTTCCATCAAATTTCATACTTTCAATAACATCTTCGATAATGGTGTTGTAATTACCACATGAATGAAGAATTGCAAATTTATTCTTGAAATGTGCCAATTCAACAATTTCCTTATACCATCTAAAAACATTTTCTCTTAAAACATCTGGCGGTAACATTGTTTGTGTATTAAAACCCCAGTCATCATTGCAGAGTATGCCCCCTACTTCTGGGTATTCTAAACACCTAGCAAAATATTCTTTTATTCTACTACCTACATTATTGAAAATCCTTTTTACTAGTTCTGGCTCATCATATAACATCATACATATATTTTCATATCCTACAATGCCTATTGTATTTTCAAGTATACCATCTAAACTAAACGGAATAAATTTTACTTTGTCTGAGAGATATTTACCGGCTTTAGTAATTATAGAAAAATCACAATCGCTAATATCTGGCCACTGATAATTGTAAAAACTATCCCAATCCGTTATTGTAGCTCCACTATTCAAAGACTTAGTTTGACCACTGTGTTCATCACTTTTTCTATTAAAAGTTAAACCTCTAATTATAATTGGGGCATGGTCATATCCCGCAGAATTAAAAGCCTTGATTGTAGATACTACTCTATCAAACTCAGTATCAGTCCTGTGTTCGCTACCTATCAACATCTTTTCCTTATCTTCTCCAATAATAAAATCAAAGAATACAGGTCTTTTTGGCTTTTTTCTCTGTAAGACTAATTCTAAGTTTTCAAAATTTGGTTCCCATGTTTTTTTTCTAAGCATATCTCTTCCTTATCCTTTTTTCTTTTTTACTCTATAATTGTGTAAGTGGTTTCGTTAGTCGTGCTGTTGTATACAAATCTATAGTTTCCAGTTTCTGTAATATTAATTATCGTTGAAGCTCCCATAGTCGCAGGAGTACCATCAAATAAGTATTGTTCTCCTGCATAGTATCCCCAACCTAAATCAGCTTTAGTTATAACAACTATAAATCTATAACCTTCGTCAGATGTATAATATCCGCTAGTTGGAGCTTCATAAACATTTAAATTCAAAGTTATTTCATATAAATCTGTTTCTCCTGATACTAGAGTCATAATTGCAGCATTTTCGCCTTCAAGTATAAAACAC
>JBAYZV010000108.1:0-6013 GCA_041672325.1 Candidatus Izemoplasmatales bacterium | reverse complement strand
TCCAGCTACCACTCAGTTCAGTTAAAGTATCTTCAATAACACTAAACCCATGTTCATTAACTAATGTACCTGCTTCAACTTCAAATTTTGGTGCAAATAATAAAACCAATGTCATTAATACAACAACAAATACTTTTTTCACGTTATCCTCCTTTTATTCTTCAACATATCTTTTAATATCTTGAATCATCAAATATACTATAGTTGAATTATCAGAATAACTAGAATTTAAATTTAGCATAATTTCCATATCAACTAGTAATAATTGATTGACCTCATCAGTTTCTAAACCTCCTAGCAAATTGGTATCGAAATCATATAAACTCTCTGCATATATGCTAGGATGGATATAAATAATTTTGTAGTCATCTTCATTCATATATCCAACTAATTGATTTAGCTGAATTTCAGTTAAGGAATCACTACCCTCCTCAAGATTGATAATCAGATATGTATAGTCAGCATCTGAATCAGCTTCAGTAAGTGTATCAATCTGAGAATACTCAAGATCATACCGGAACTCTAAGTTATCTCCATAAACAAAAATATCTACATTGAAATTGTTGTTAAGTATGTTCACATTTTTTTCATACGAGGTCATTTCTTTTGAACATCCTATTACAGGGATAATAAAGAGTATTATCGATAAAGAACTTAATGCCCTAAAAATTATATTTCTTATTTTAAACATGTTTAACATCTCCTATTTATATATATTGGAAAAAATCGTCTTGTTATAGATATTCCTAATGAACAAATTTAGAATTCCAATAAATAATCCTAAAGGAACTAATAGATTTAGAAGTATCAGCCAAATATTAACTTTAAATAGAACTAGATTTGCATGAATATTTTTTGAAAATAGCTCATTAAGATAGCTCATTGAAAATAAATATCCTTGAAATGCTATTAAATAGCATAAAATAAATACAATAAGTGTCGGAAATAAAAATACAAGGCGTGTATTTTTTCGTGATATGCCTAGAGTTCGTAGAACACCAATTTTCTTATTCATCTTATGGAAAATCGAACTTACAGCATTATAACAAGATAACAGAATTAACAACGCCGCTAAGAAAGACATTGGAATTATAATAGACTTAATAAAATCAATTTGATTCGCAATTTCATAAATACTTTCCACAACAGGATCACTAATGAAAAGGTTGCTATTTACGACCTTAGAGACTTCAGAATGATTCTGAATTTCTGCAACAAAATAATCATATATATAATACTTAAGATAAAAATCATATATCATGGAGTAATCTTCCATATTCAAATATAGAGATTTTTCAGTCGATTCTTTAATGCCAACTATTTTTATTCCCTCTGGAAAGAAATCATAGTAATTGATTTCAGCACTATATCTAACACTCAAATTAGAATCATATACATTTGGAAAATACAAGCGATCCCCTATTTCTAAAGAATATGTTTCAGCAATTTCCGATGAAATTACTACCTCATTTACAGAAGATGGCGAGCTACCTTGAGAAACAGAATCCACTCCATCAACAAAATATAGCTCTCTCTTCAAGTCCATATCTCTTGCAACCAAATTAGCATATGAAACAGGAATATCCTTTGAGTATACAAATGAGTATAGATTTTCTAGCATATACTCTCTAATATCTTCACTATATAGCTCAGTTTTTTGATAACCAGACAAAACAATTCCTACGATTGTTTTTTCTCCATTTTGATCATAAATTTTTTTTGGAATTTCATATACACTATCTCCAAATAACTTTTGGTATAAATAATCAGAAATCAAAATTTCATTTTCTGTTTGAGGATAGTGTCCAGTTATTGACAAATCTATATCATTATAATAAGCATATCTGACGGATTTCATCATGCCCATGTTTTCAAAGGGTTCTAAAGATATAGCTATATTCTCCTTCACCTTGTAAATTTGTTCACAATGTGAAACAATTTCAGAATACAAATTTTTCCCAGTTTCAACTCTAATAGTAACTTCTTCTTCAAACAAGTTTGTATATTGTATTCTATCATATAATCTTAACTCATTGACTTCGTATTTATCTATATAATCAATAACTGATTGTTGTTCGTTATGTAACATTACCATACCAATAAAGAGGCTAAAGATTAAAGAAATAAGAACTAGAAGAGAGGAAACAATCCCTCTAAGAGTAAAGATTTTTATAAATCTTCGTGAAAACTGAAAAATAGACTTTGATGTAATTCGATAAGAATCTTCGAACATTTCTACATGGACAATTTTACTATCTAAAATATTAGTGTCCTTATCTTTTTCGACAATTTTCAATGTAAATTGATCGTTATGTGAAATTGTATTCTCCTGAAGAAAACTATATACTTGTTTAGCTCGGATATTTTTCGTTGAATCTTTAGAATTATTTTTAGTTACAACTAAATCTGTAAAACTCTTTATAACCCCGTTAACTCTTTCTACGGAGATAATTTTTCCTTCTTCTAACACAAGCAATGTCGAAGGAAACTCCCTCGCGAGATCAATATCATGAGTCACTACAATAACTAATTTATTTTTTGAAATATTATAAAGAGTGGTCATAATATTTCTTGCAGTAGCAATATCAAGATTCTCTGTAACTTCATCAGCCAAAATCATTTTTGAAGACCTAACTAATGCTCTCATTATTGAAATTCTCTGTTTTTGACCCGCGGATAATTCGTTTGCTTTTCGAGTAGGATCAATATCTTCCATACCCAAATCTTTCAAGATTGCCTTTAGCTTCCTTAGTTCCTTTTCACTTTTTCGTTCTTCAAGCAACATTATATTTTCATAAATTTCCATATTTTCAAATAGATTGTTTTCTTGAAAGACATATCCGATTTCTTTCTTGCGTATTTCTTCCCATTCTTCTTCGGAAATATTATTCAATTTTTTCTTTCCATAAAGTACTTCTCCGTTAGTAGGGAGATCAAGTCCTCCAATAATATCTAGGAAAGTAGTTTTACCACTACCACTTCTCCCGGTTATGAAATATAAGCCTTCATCTAGAAATGAAAAAGATACGTTATTCAACGCTAAAATGTTTGTGCTTTTTTCGTTTATATACTTTTTACTTATATTTTTTATTTGAAGCATTTATGATCTCCTCTATTTATGGACCTAATAAAATTAGCAACTTAAATCACTATTTGAATGTAAACCAATATAATTATACAATAATTGATCATTTTATAAATGTATTATAGATTATTAATAAATATATTTTCTACAATAGATAGTATAGTACTTTGATATTCTTAATAAAAATAATCTGAGTGTTTTATTCCATAATAATCAGAATTGTTAATACTATCCCAATAATTCATAACTGTATCCTCCTTAAACGAATATCTTGAATAAATATGTGTCTTATTATGAAATAAATATCCATCAGGCACTTCAATTATGTAAATTGCAAAATTATCTGTCTCTGATCTAAATGTTGTTTTGTCAAAAAACCATCTTTCTAAATTATAGTCATACTCTACACCAAAATGTCTGTTTGCTGTACTTGAGTGATTAATCACATCTATATCATTTACGTTGAATGTTTCACTTGCCGTTATAGAAATGCTTGTTCCTAAGATAAATCCTAATGTATAGCTGCTGCTTGTTGGTACCGTGTTTGGTGAATAGCTAGCTAAATTATTTTCGATAGGATAAGGATATGAATCAATATCAGACTCGATAATTACATCATCTGTTAAGCCAAAAATATAACGATTACTACCTGGAATATCTGTATCATTACCTTCTGAAATTACCCTAACCATAACAACAAATGTATCCAATCCACTTGTTAGCTCATCTGGATCAATCTGGTATCTACCAATGAAAGTTGTTGTGTAACCAATAACATATGTGACACCAAGGTGATATGCACATACTTCTTCAGTTTGAAATGTAGTCCATCCATTAGATAATGATATTAATCCTTCATCTTCAATTTCGAACCCGTATACATTAGCCTGATAATCTGCATTTACAACTACACTAGATAAAAAGGTACCTGAAATAAATAGTAATACTAATAAAAACAATTTTTTCATATTTTATTCCTTCCATATAATATTTATTTTATTTTTACATAAAATTTAAAACGATAATGATTTCATATTAGAATACATGCTTATTTATTCTATAAATATTCTTTATGAAATACTTTTTACTGTTGATTTGTAATTCTAAGTAGTGACTGTGCCAATCAAAAAAGCCATTAATAATGTTCCAATCGCTTTTAGGCACCCATCCTTGTTTATCGTTGACTACTTTGATTACTAAAATATGATCATTAGTATCAAGGCACTTTCTTAATTTTCCACTTAGAGAATCAGCGTTCCCAGAATACTTCACTATCCAAGAAGATTCCACATACTTGCATGAGCCTGTACATATCTCTTTGATTTTCTTTTCAAGATCTTGATACTTTTTGGCCTGGTGAGTTCAGGTCGTAAGATACTTAACATTCTGGCATTTTATTTCCTCCTTTCAATTATTGTTATAGAGTTGTTCTTTTAAGTTCATCAGAATTTTGTAACATTTAATATGGGATTCCTTTGTTACAACATAATCACTAGATTTGATTTCTTCTATTTTGCTTGAATACCAGGTTGTGAGGTTATCTACAAGTTTAGTCAATAAATTTCTGTCTTTGGGAAACTCAATACTTAATAGTTTTTTTGCATAACTTTTAATAAAGTTATCATTTGAATACTGCATGATTGTCTGTGATAATCCTTCAAATTCTATTGTGATGATTTCTTCTATTGTCATATGTATTTTTAAATGAAAAATTGAATGCGAAAACGTAGATTAATATCTACTGTTTTCTTACTTGCACCTTATCTATTGTGATTCGATTACTACTTCTTCTAAATCAACATCATCAAATCCATCAGCTCGTACAGCAATATGACTTGAAAAAGCAAAAGCGAAAAAACTCAAGACGAGGATAGCAAGTATTGCTATTCTCTTTTTCATTTTTGCCTCCTTATGAGTTTATGATATAATATAATCATAAATTTGCATAGGACCTGGAAGTTCCGTTTTTCAAAAAGTGAGGTAGCCATGGATAGGATAAGACAACGCTATATGTTTCACTTAGACAATATAAGGCGTAAAAAAAACATCACAATCAAGGATCTATGTGATGGAATATGTGATGATCGTCAATATAGAAAGTATCGAAGCGGAGAAAATAATGTTAGTGATATCAGACTTCTTGAATTCTGTGAAAGATTAGGAATCAGTTCTCGAGATTTCTATTTCACACTGAATGAAAAGGATGAATATGATTTTAAGCTTCTAAAGAGTCTGTACATCTTCATAATCAATAAGGACTACTACGAAGCAAAAAATATACTTGATAAGGGTTTTAAACATTCCTATTTATCCGTTCAAAATAGAAGGCTACTCGAATACTGTAAGATAAGATATCGTTACAAACAAAAAGAATTTTCTAGTGATCAAGCAGTTAAAGAGATTGGAAATAATATTAATATCCAGGAATGTTGTAAAAATGAGATTTTTGATTTTGTGGATATCTTATTTTTGCTCATGCTAGCGGAAATTCAAGTTAAGACAGACAAAGTACAAGCCCTAGACCAGTTAATCAATATTCTTAACAATCCTGATTTTCTTTATTTAAGTCCAGAAAAGAGAGATTTAATAGCGCCAATATATTCAAATGTTTCAATTTTACTTGGAAGGCTTAATAGACTAAATGATCTACTTATAATAAACTCTTTAGGTATTGAATATTGTCTTAAGAATTCTTTCTCAAGATCACTAACGAAATTATATCAGACAAGGGCTTTAGCATTATACAAACTTGAAAGGTTCTCAGAGGCTGAAGAGTTTATTGCAAAGGCTATATCAAATTCAATATCAACTGAATCCATTGAAGTCACTACAAAGCTTTTCGCACAACTCGTAAAGGAATTTAATAAAAATCCATTTGATGTTTTAGTAGAATATTTCATTAGAAAAGAGAAAGAAAACAACTCGTGA
>JBAYZV010000107.1:0-6061 GCA_041672325.1 Candidatus Izemoplasmatales bacterium | reverse complement strand
GCTCTTTTTTTCTTTCTTTAAAACTTCTTTTACAAACGGTACTAATTCATTTTTTAAAGAATCAAAGAATATATCATATTCCTCCATACTCATTCCTTCTTCATAATCATCTAATAATGTGTCATAAGGGTTAGAAGTAGGATCGTAATATAAAGCGAATTTCTTATTATACTCAAATATTTTAGCTAAACTGTCTTTAAAAGAATTAAAATCATTATTCTCTCTAGCGTCTTCCCATATTAGTTGTGCGTCATTAACTAATTTTTGATACGCTAAATATTCATCTTGTGGAATATTAATAATTTTTTCTAATGATTTCTTAGCTTTCTTAACTTCACGGCATAAATAATCATCTAGACTATCTCTTATTTCATATAATTCATTAACTTTTTTAATAGCTTCTGGATTAGTTTGCATCGCAAATAATTCTTTAGAAATCTCAGATAAAGCTTCTCCTCTTCTTCTAAAAGAATTTCTTGGCGCTTCAGTATTTGAATCCCAACTTATAACTTGTAAAACGTAGATATAAGCTTTAATCTTTTTAATATTCTGACGAAATTGTTCTTGTAAATTCATATTTTCCTCCCATTAAAAAAACGTCTTTGTTACATTATATCATTAATTATAGAAAATAAAAAAGAGAGTTTTTAAACTCTCTTATTCATCATACATTTTTTCGTAATCATCCATGTATTCGTTATATTCTTGGTCGTCGAAATCATCTTCCTCAATATCGTAAGTAAAGTCTTCGTCTTCTTCCTCGTTTATCTCAATACTTTCATCTTCTTCTTCAAACTCATCAAACAAGCTTTCATCGTCATCATCTGAAAAATCTTCAATGAATTCATCGTCTAGTTCTTCATCATCTAAGTCATCAACGTCATCTTCGATGTCTTCAACATCGTAATCTTTTTCGTAAACGTCAACTTCTTCTTCATCTTCTTCAACGTCAACTTCTTCTTCATCATCTAATTCCACATCATCCAAGTCGTCATATGCAGAAAGCTCTTCTTCGTAATCTGGATACTCATCATAGTAAGCACCATCTTTATCCCATAAATCAATGGTTTGACGTCCTTTGATATCCCACTCATCATCTCCAACGTAGATAAACTTAGCTGAAAGAATAAAGTCTGCATACACTTGTGAAATCATTTCTAATTTGTCTGTTTCAGAAATCTCTTTTTCTTCCACAATGCGATCGTAAATTTCCATAAATGTCATGGCTTTATTGTTTTCTTTCAATATTAAGTTAGCTAGTTCCATGATTGACATATTTTTTCTATCTGTCATTTATAACCATCCAATCTCTATTTTTTATCATCTTTTATGCTTTACATATTATATAGCAAAGTAAATAATAATACAAGTAAGAATTTTTAAAACTTTTTATAAATGTTCTAAATCGTCTGTATGGTAAGAAAAATCCTTACTAATCACATTTATAGCCATATTATTACAATGATCGCCTATTCTTTCAATGTTAGATAATATATCTACATAAAAACCTGCATCATTTTCTGTACATGTCTTATCATTGATACGATTTATATGATTTCTTCTATATTCTTTAACAAGCAAATCAAGTTTTGCTTCTTGTTTTGTTATTTCGATAGCTAGATTAATATCCTCTTCAAAATATGCATTAAGTGCTTTTTCTAATTGTGAGCGGATTATTTGAAATAAATAAACCAACTCTTCACGTGTTTTATCATGCATAACTAGTTTTTTTTCTTTCCGTTCTTGGAAAAACTCGAAAAGATTATCAAAATGATCTCCTATACGTTCCAAGTCAGTAATTGTATCTATATTTTTAGCTACTCTTTGAATTTGATTATCGCTTAAATCATTTGCGCCAATATCTACGAGATAATTATGTATTTTATCATCCATAGAATCTAACATTTCTTCACATTGATTGCCTAATTCAATAGCTTTATCATCATTATCAAAAGCATAATTATATGCGAATTCTAACATTCCTCTAGCTACATTTCCCATATTCTTCATAGCTTTTTTAACATTTTCAAGCGCTAAATCCGGAGATGATTTTAATAAAAGTTTATCAAGGACAATATCATCAATTTCAATTTCATCGTGAGAAGGTATAATCTTTGTAACAGCCCACACAATTTGCTTAACAAACCAAAACAGAATCAAAACCGTAGCTATATTAAACATTACATGGGCTAAAGATATCGTTAATTTATTTGTTAAGAAATTAGGGCCTACAATACTCTCTGACACATAAGCAACCAAACTTGTATAAGGTTTTAACAAAATGAAAAATAATATTGTTCCAAACGCATTAAACAGAACATGAACCAAAGCCGTTCTTTTTGCGCTTGATGTACCACCGATAGATGCCATAATTGATGTAACAGTAGTTCCTATGTTATCACCTAGAACTATGGCTATTGCACCTATTAAAGGAACACCACCCGTTGAGTATAATTGTTGTAATATACCAATTGTTGCACTAGATGATTGAATAATAGCTGTAGTAACAACCCCAACTGCTACACCGAGAATAGGTGTATCGCCAACACTTTGCAACATATTGACAAAAGCTGGTAATTCTACTAATTGTTTTAAAGCAGCTCCCATGGTATCTAATCCAAAGAATAACATACCAAATCCAAATAGAACCTTACCAAAATGCTGGATTTTCTTTTTCTTAAAAAAGAAAATCAATACAGCTCCAACAAACATAATAGGCATTGCATAAGACCCTATATCTAAACTTATCAAAACGGATGTTATTGTTGTACCTATATTAGCCCCAAAGATTACTCCAACTGCCTGTGGCAGAGTCATAAGTCCCGCTCTAACCAAACCAACAACCAATGCACTTGTTGCACTAGATGATTGAATCAAAGCAGTTAGCAAAATACCCACTAATATTCCTTTTAAAGGTGTATTTGTGGTTTTCTCCAGAAATAATTTCAATTTAGACCCAGCTAGTTTCTTTAACGAATCACTCATTAGGTTAATTCCAAAAAGAAAAATTCCTAGGCCTCCAACAATTGCAAAAACAGTTAATTTCCAGTCGATATCAGCTAAAAATATTATCGGCATTTTTTTCTCCTGATTTTGATAGATTTAAACCGAACTTATTATATCAAATCAAGTAAAAATTACAAGAATTATTTTTGAATATTAATTTATACTTGCTTTATATTCTTTTACAAGTAAATCAGCATCTTTTAATAACTCATCAGTTCTATCCCAAGTTCCTAAATTAGCTCCACATGCCTGAGCGTGTCCGCCACCTTCGTATTTGTTAGCCAGTTCATTAATAGCTGGTCCTTTTGATCTTAATCTAGCTCTAACAATATTATTATCGTATTCAGCAAACAAAATCCACACTGGACAATCATCAAGTGTTGATAATTCATTAACTAATGAAGTTGCTTCTTCTAAAGAAACATCAAATTGGCTTAATACTTCAGGAGTTAATTTAATGTAAGCAACTCCATTTTCAGTTTTTTGAAAATTAAGAAGTACATAACCTTGTAATTTCATTAAACTTTCTGATTTAATGCTTAATCTAGTTAAAACATCAACAAAGTCTAGTCCGTAGTTCAATAAATGGGCTACAGCGATAAATGTATCCGCTGTAACTGATCTGAATCTAAATCTTCCAGTGTCGGTTACAATACCAGTGTATAAAGCTGTAGCGGCTTCCATATTCATTTTTAGTTCTTCTTGAAATCTTAAATAGAATTCTAGAATAATTTGTGCAGTAGCGGGTCTTGTTGTATCAACATATATTAAATCGCCATAATTATTTACAGGGATATGATGATCAATTTTAATTACATATTTCGCTAGTTTGAATCTTTGGTCAGAAGCTCTATCTTCTGATGCAGTATCAACTACTATTGATAACGCATCTTTGAATAGTTCATCATCGATGATATCTGGAGTACCAACAAAATCTACATATTCAGCTCTTTCACCAACAACATATACTTCTTTTTCAGGAAAACTCTCTTTTATTATATTTTTCAAACCAAAGCCAGCTCCATAACAATCACCATCTGGTCTAATGTGCATATGAATAATAATTCTATTAAATTCTTTAATCTTTTCCAATATTTGTTTTTGTATCATATCTTTCTTCACCTCTTTATAAGTTTGTTTAAATCTTTTATGATTTCATCTGTTTGTTCCCAAGTTTCAACTGAGCATCCACAAGCATATAAATGCCCGCCCCCACCATATTTCTTAGCTACTTCTAATACAGGGTAGTCTCTTGAACGTAATTCACAAACAATTTTATTATTCGTTTTATCAAATGTAAAATTAGCCCAAATTGGAATCTCTTTTACACCTGCCATTTGACTAATTAAGCCTCTACTGACATAATTAGCATCTAAATTATATTTATCTAAAAAATCTTGGTCATTCTTTCTGTAAGCAACATTTTTTTTGGTATATTCAATATCACTGAAATAAATACTTTTTATTTTTTTACTATCGAGTGATTCCAAATATATCAAATCATGAATTTCTTGAATATTGATACCTTTTTCTAATAATTTAGAAGCTGTCAACAATGTTTTTGGCGAAGTTGAACTATATAAAAACCTTCCAGTATCGCCAATAATGCCCATATATAATGCTCTTGCACTTTCTTCAGGTATTTCAATATTGAGACTAATTAAAAAATTAGTAATTATTTCAGCTGTTGATGATGATTCAACATCACGCATATAATAATCATATTCAATATCTGGTAAGTTACGATGATGATCAACTAAAACCAATTTAGAGTAATATTTATAATCATCTTCATTTAGCATCTGCTTAGCAACTGTATCTAAAATAAAAACCAATGATGACTTTTTAGTTTCTTTGCTTACATCATCAAATTCTTGAAAATAATTTAGGTTATTAGTATCGCCGACAACATAAATTTTCTTGTTTGGAAACTTTGACTTTAAAGCATAATATAATCCGAATTGTGATCCATAAGCATCTAAATCTGGATTTTTATGTCTAGCAATAACTATGGAGTCATATTCTTGTATTAAACTATATATTTCTCTTTCCATAATATCCTCCTTTTATGTTTTAACATTATATTTTATCACATATACTCTATATTATCTATTCATATGTTTACTATTTATGTTTATTCTTTATAAATAGGTTATTTTATGATATAATAATAAAACTAAAGAATTATACATATGAGGAAGGTTTGAATATGCGTTATATTAAAAAAATAATTATTTTTACATTTTTATTAGTAATAGTTGGTTTTGCAAATGCTTGTGCCATGAATAAATCCACAAATACTACTAACCCTATTACCAATGTTACTACTATCAGCGAAACTATAACAACTTCAGTTATTACTACAGATGATTCTGTATTACCTGTATATTCAGGTATTGAAATCAGTGAAATCACTAAAACTGAATATGAACTTAAAGAAGCGTTTGACGCAAGTTCTATCACTGTTAAACTAATATTATCTAGCGGTCAAAAAATTACTTTAAGAAATGACACTTATACTGTTAGCGGCTTTGATTCATCGACCGCAGGCGAAAAAGAAATAACAGTTACTCACGGTGAATATACAGATACTTTCACTATTACAGTTATAGGAAAAGAAGGTTTTGATATTACTATTGAATATTATTTAAGTGCCGATGGTTTAAGTGGTGATGCTCTATTCACAGAATTACACACCATTATTAATGACGGTTTTACCGGTGTTACATACGGTGAAGCTAGATACATTTTAGATGAAACTGACGCTGACCCTAATAATCCTAGCAATGTAATGTTAGTGTATCTTGGAACATCGGTAAGTGGTAATTGGGACTTTGGAGTTACTTGGAATAGAGAACATGTTTGGCCGCAATCACTTTTAGGTGTTAAAGCGGATAATGATATTGTTAATATCGCTTCAGATTTACAGAATTTAAAACCTGCAAATCCTAGTGAAAATTCATCTAGAAATAATAGATACTACGATGACATTTCCGTTGGAGGAGTCTCTTATGAACCTAGAGATGAAGTTAAAGGTGACTTAGCTAGAATTTTA
>JBAYZV010000106.1:0-6086 GCA_041672325.1 Candidatus Izemoplasmatales bacterium | reverse complement strand
TAATATTGTGGCACGCAACCTTTTTATAGGAGTGCATAGATTTTTAATGGGGGGCGCAATTGTATTAAAATAGGTTACACAACCCATATAAGAAGCATAGGTTTGATACAATCGTATCGGCCTTTTTTTTCATGCAGAAAGGGCGTTTTCTCCCTATATTCCAAATTCCATATGTGCCGTGGAGGTTCAATTCAGTACTTTTACACGTCCTTTTTGCTTTATGTGTTCAACCTTTTAACGATTACTTAACTATTTACACGATTACTTTGAGAATATTTAATTGAAGAGTTGAAATCCCCTATGGTGGAAAATGGCGGATTATATGAATTTCTTTTGTGAACTAATGAGTACAAAAGTGATAAGAACGTTGAACAATTTCCTAACCGTTTAACAATCGCAATATTTTTCATGATAGACCAGCAGGCAGCAAATACATAAGTGTAATATAATTTCATTTAATTAAAAATGAGTTTTTTTCAAAAAGTGATCTTACACTTTTCGGCATAACTTTTAGTCATCAGTTAAGAAAAAAGTTAAAAAGTCACTTGACATTTTAAAAAAAAGCATTAAAAAGAATGGATAGTGTTATAATTAAAGTAATATTTTATAAAAATGAATGGGGGGTGTATTAATGGCAGAGAACATCCAAAATGTGTATATATTTAACTTATGCGAAGATAGTAAGATTTCAGCTCGTACTATTACTCGAATTTTTAAATATGCAAAAAACACATTGATCGATGAGGAATTAATCATACAAGCTATTGGAAACACCCCAACTTCACAATACATCATCAGTCAATTTAGAGGCTTGGACAAAGCCTATCTTAGCATTTATAGCCTTATAATAGCTGATATCAATATTTATAACATTGAGTATCTTAAAACACATTTTACATCGATTGATGATGTTGCAAATAAAAGTGACGGACTAAATATGCTTCAACTTCAACAAAAAACTAAAGATAAGATAGTTAATTTTATCGAGACATACTCTGAATTAGTATGTTTATCAGATAATAATATAAACCATACAATTGAAAAGGTTTTGGGTAAATTAAATACTTCAGTTTCAACTGATGAGTTATTTTACGAATGCATAGGAATAAATCCAAGTATTGATGCAGATAAATTCTATAGTAGTATTGACTCACTTGCGAGTGAAGGAAAAATTAAGATCACAGCTTCTGGTATCCAAAAGAAAATGGTATCGATAGAGGAATACTTCAATAACATGGTTTCTGACAAATCAAAAGAAGTGACTTTTGATAGAATTAACGGTATTATGCCAACAGAACTTTCACAAAAGTACGATTTAACAAGACAAAGAATTGATCAACTATTGAAAAGACAGCTCGATAAAATTCCTATATTAGAAAATGAACTTAAGTACTATGAATTATTAGCTCAATATAAATTATCATTTGATATTTTAAAGGAAATAGGTTACTCTAATCAACTATTAGTTAACTACGTAATCTTAAAATATCAGCCAAAGCAGAAAAAAAATGAAATTGATTATGTAATAGACAATCATCTTGAATCTACTACGATTGGAAATAGTATACTGCTTAATAATGGTTGGTGTAATATTGAAAATGAAATAACAAAAATCGATTTTAAGATTATTTTTATGAAATGCGTAAAAATGCACAAGCTAAGAGTATTTACACTTGACGAAATCCTACCTATATACAATGACTTTATCAATAAATATAAACTTGCAGAGAAATTGGATTTTAAAGATGTACCCACATTTGCACGAAAGATTGAAAACACAGGTGATTTCATTAACTGTGGAAATCTTACATTTTATTTATTTGATATAGATAATTTTAGTGATGAGTTTTTAAGAAAAACTACTGAGTATCTAGATTCATTTTATGGTTATGGCTCTGTTCTATATTTTTTTAATAAATACTTAAAACTATGTAGAGAACACGGTATTGAAAATGAAAATCAGTTGTTTGGTATACTGAAAAAACTCTATGCGGAAGAATACAGAGAGAAAATAGATTTTGTTCGTAATCCATCAATTCAAACAAAAGGATTAGAAAGAGATGAGTTTTTTAAGGATTTAATATCGGAAAAGCAACCGATTCTACTTGATGTGTTTTTTGACTATCTGGTAGAGAATTATGGTTTAAATAAATCTACATTATATTGGAATCTAAAGGGATGGTTTGATAAATATTTAAATATAAACAATGAGTTGGTTATTGGAGATGTCCCTTTCGATCAAAATGAAGCTGATATTATTAGAAATATACTAAACGGTTATGAAGTTTTATCGATGGATTACTATATTCAATCAATTTCGAAAGTTGATCCATTGTTGCTCGAGGAATTCACAAAACCCTTTAATATTTATAGACTAGGTTACAAGTATACAAACTCAGCCATTTATAAATCCAAATATTTCAATATTGATGATGCATATTTAGGGTTATTTGAAAGCTTACCTATGCGCATTAACGAAGAAGAAATGTACAGACATTTTACTCAACATAGTTTGAATTACACTAGATATCATTATGCTTTTAAAGAATGTTTGGTATTGCAATATGAAGAAAATAGTTACTTGAATGTTGAGAAAAGAATTGAAAAATCGAAAATTATAGATTTTAGAGAAAAAATAATTGATGGACTTTCAAATGGTCAAATATTAACTGTATGTGAGTTGTATGATTTACCTATATATAGAAAAGTTTGTGATGAGCAACTTGAAATAAAAAAGATGATTAATTCATTAGGTACACAACTGCTTGAAAGTATAATTAAAAGCTCAACAAGAGTTACTACAATTACAAATGAAGGATCAATGATTTTTTGTAAAGGCGATAGGGTATCTAATAAATCAATAATTAAACATATAGTCAACGAATATGGCGTAATTGATAAAACGGAATTAATATACACTCTAGCAAGCAAATATGGTATTGACGTAGATTTTAGTAGTGGATATATATTAGATTTAGGTCTTTACTATAATACTTCATCTGATAAGATTTATGATAGTAAAAAAAGATCCGATCAAGAAATAGAAGAGTATTTAATAAAGGAGGATTATTCTTATGAAATGGACTAAAGAAGATAATTTATCAAAGTATGGTATCAAAATGATTGCTGAAAAAAAGAAAATTCCATTGGGTGAACAAACAGTAGAATATCAGATATATAACATACCTATTGGGCATTTAAAGTATAATCTCGGAAATGGTCGTATTTTTATGGAAATCAACAAACTTCAAAGAGAGGAAGAAGTTGATCTTCATGATTTAATGAATAGTAATATTGAAGAATACAATAATGAAATAGAGAACCTGATTTGGGAAAGTTCAATCGAAAAAAACCAAGACACTTTAGAAGACATTGAAAAATATACCCAACTTGAATCGGGTGTTGTTTTGGATGACGGAACTGTTATTGACGGAAATAGACGTTTTACTTGTTTAAGAAGGCTTCACGCTAGATTTCCAGATGACGAGCGATATGCATACTTTAAAGCTGCCATAATTTTTCTTGAAGGTGGAAAAATATCTAAAAAAGATCTCAAAAAGTATGAACTAAAAGTGCAATTTGGTAGAGATGAAAAGGTTGACTACAAAACGATTAACTTTAACATGAGTATATACGAGAATATTAAATCAGGAGAATTCTCAATTCAAGAAATGGCCGAAAATGTTCATAGAAAACCAAGTGATATAACGAAAATTATGGCAACTAGTGAATTAGTAGAGGATATGCTCAAATATATTAATCATGAAGGACAATTATCTATCGCTGAAGACCTAAATATTTATTGGCCACTTGAGCCACTAGCTGCATACTTAAACAGTGCCGATGGTAAAAAAATGTCTGAAATAGAAAAAACGAAAAAGAAGCAAATGTATTATGATTACATCCTTACCCTAGACATTGGGTTACCAACACAATCATTAAGAGATCATCTGATCAATAAGATTTTTAAGAACGATATTCTATACAATGAACTAGCAGAAAAATACGACAATAATAGTGGTGAAATAGTAAATAGCAAATTAATAAATAATGATAGCAAACCTCATGAGTTTGTTGAAAAAGTAAAGGAATTTAAAAAAAGTGAGGATGCAAAAAAAATACTCGTTGACTTTAACAAGATAAAGGAAAAAGCAGGACTTGAAAAGTCTATCGAGCAACCTATTAAGGTTTGTTCGGATATAAAAGAAAGCCTGCTTGATATTAATTTGACTCCACATTTAAATGCTACTTCAGATAGAGCGGATGACACATTAAGAAAGGTAAAAGCAAAACTGGAAGAGATCATCAAGGTAACCGAAGAAATAATTCAAAATATTGATAATAAACTGGAAAAAAATGAATAGATTATCACAAATAAAAATCTCACCAGTCTATAATACCGATGAGGATGTAAAAAGCTTTTATAACGATGTTCTGTCAGTAGCAAAATCCTATAAAAGGGTATCTGCATATTTCAATGGAGGTATTTTTAAGTATATTTCTAAAGGATTTACTAAACTTCTTCAAAATGGAGGTAACATGAAATTGGTGTTATCTTCAGAAGTTGATAGTGATACATTTAGTCAAATTAAAAAGGGATATGAATTAAGAGATAAAAATGACGAATTTATAGTTGCCTCTATTAAAAATCATTTTGTGAATTTAGAAAAATATAAATCTGAACTTTCGATACTGTCATTTTTGATTGCAATAGGCAGACTTGATGTCAAAATTGCTTTTCGCACTAAAGGCATTTTTCATGATAAATATGGCATTATTGAAGATGGATATGGGGACAAAGTCTTATTTTCTGGCTCTAATAACGAAACAGAAGCAGCAATCGAGTACAATCATGAAAGTTTTGAAACAACACCAAGTTGGGGAAATCCGAGTCAGAATGAAAAAGAAAAGATCAGAATAAGAGAACTAGATTTTGATGAGATATGGAACAACACGAAAGATAAGTTAATCGTGCTTCCAATTACAGAGGTTATTGAAGACAACCTAATTAGTCAGATTGATTATAGTAAAATTAATAAGTTAGTAGAAAAATTTGATTTTTTAAGAGTTAGTATTGACCATCAATCCATGATTTATTTTCAATCTAATTTCCAAATAGATACTATTACTAAGAATTATTATTTTAAATTACTAGCTCCATATGTTATAAATAAAGGAAATAATTCTTTACAAATTATGGGGTTAAAGTCCTATAGAGATATTCTTAAAGTTAAGGAGATACTCTCTAATACAGCTAGAAATTTAAATTTCCAAGTATATTTTTCTAAGAGTTTCAATGAGCTTATTGAAAAATACTATTTAGATATGAGTGAACTATCTAAATTAGGATTACTAATTAAGGACAAAGATGCGATTAAGGATAATAAAAATTATATTGATTTCAAAACAAGAGTTAATGGATTGTTAAAAAGATCCTTAAGAGATGCACAATCAATTGCAGCTTATCACCTCGTAAGCTTAAGAAAAACGATGAACTTTTCAGTGCCAGGATCTGGTAAAACAGCGTCTATACTTGGTGCTTTTGAGTATTTATCCTCATTAGATGTACAAGATTCAAATTATGTTAATAAAATGCTTGTTATTGGTCCTATCAACTGTTTTAAATCTTGGAAGGATGAGTATGCACTGGTTTCTAAAGAGTATAATCAGAGAAAACCAGACGATGTTATAGATATTAAGGATTTTGAAGGACTTTCAACAAAAACAATGATCCTTAAATATGATTTTCCAAAAGCAAGAATTGTTCTGATTAATTTCGAAATCGTGACTTCCCTTGAAGACGACTTGGCTTCGCTAGTCGATGATAAGACTCTAATAGTTTTTGATGAGATTCATAGAATAAAAAGGATAGACAGCGAGAAATATAAATCATGTAAACACATAATCGATAAATCGCGATTTAGAGTAGCATTAACCGGGACTCCATTACCTAACGGATATGAAGATTTGATAAATATATTTAATCTCTTATATGGACCTTATTCTGAATCGTATTTTAGGATGTATATCGATGAATTGAGAAATTCTGATAGATTATTTAATGAACAGGGTATTGAGAATGATAG
>JBAYZV010000105.1:0-6162 GCA_041672325.1 Candidatus Izemoplasmatales bacterium | reverse complement strand
GGTTTACCGAATTCTTACTTTGCAGGCAAAGATCGGAAAAAACCATTTTCGCTAAAATGGGTATTTTATCGGGGGCTTACGAATTAGCAATTAGAACCGAAGTTTTATGTTTCATTGCTATGTTTCAAGAATTTTAATTGAATGATGTCAAAAACAGGATTAATTTTTGGAATAACGTGTTTCCGTCAAAATTATTTATACACAGTTTTTCTGCTTAAAAAATCAGCGGGACAATTGATAAAGTTTATCCTCCATTCTTTTATAATGGCTTTCAGATATGTATATTTTTCCCTAAATTTGTAGCCCCGAATTGTTAGCTCAGCTGGTTCAGAGCGCTGCCTTGACAGGGCAGAGGCCGCCGGTTCGAATCCGGCACAATTCACGGCAACCTTATAGTATTGTTCACCGTACCCATTCAGTGACGTTCGTTTAAGATTCCAAATATAAGTATTCTTAGAGAGTTTACAGAAAACATTGCACTTTAATTTACCGAAATTGCTGCATTCTCAGTTACCGTTAGCACGGGTGCGAAATACAAATGGGTATGGCTTATGGGGTGATTTTATTTCCGCTTAAAACTATAACCAATATTCCATTCTATAAAGTCTGAAACATGAAATGCATAATCTCGTAATGTTATCCCGACAAAAAAGTCTTCCGAAAAGTGATATTTTAGTCCGATTCTTTGATGAAATACCGGAGTTTGATTTACTAATTGCTTGCGGTATAGGTAGAATGCCGGTTGTAAAATTAACGAAAATCGGTTCACTACAAACTCATAAGAAGGAAAAATACTAATTTGGATTTTATCGGAAAACAAACCATCCGTAACTTCTATCTCATTCTTGTCAATAGCAACCTGAGCATTCACCGACCCATTATAGGTAAACGCCATCCCAATACCAATTTTGGACTTTCTCCGGATATGCCGGTTTAAAGTGGTAGTTATACCAGCAACAGGAAAGGTTATCCCCTCATATTTTTCTTGTATATCAACATTTGCAGAATCAAATATTACGTTTGTACCACCAATAAATGTAGAAATAAGCCATTCTGTTTCCGGATGAAATTCCGGATTTTTTTGTTTTATAAAATCATGCCTATCATATAAGTTGTATTTTACACTTATTTTTGGAGCAATGGTATTCAACCCGAAATTAGGTTTTTTTAAAGCTCCGTTCGAAAAATGTGTTAATGAAAAGCCTGTTTCAATATCCAAATGCTCAGTTAATCTGTACTGTAAATTTAAACCTGCATCAATATAAAAGGATTCTCCTGCACCTATTGCAATATTGCTACTGTTTGTTATGGGGTCGAAATGTCTCCAATTAAAAGTCGCCCCGAAACCAATTTCATAATTAAAGGTTAACTTATTCCACCTCTTAAAAGGAGCATTAAAGAATCCAAATAAAGCTATGGGATTACCTATTTCTTCGGGGTTATAGAAATCATAAACAGATAAACCGATACCCCATAGTGGATAATTAAACAACTGCTCCCACGGGTTTTCCCCAAAGCTTTGTTTTGAGAATCTGATTGAAAATGTTTGAAAAGCATTTATGAGTTCCTTTTCCGTATTCTTACCTCTCACAAAATCATTTGTAGGAAACACGTATCCATTTTGATAGGAAACAGCGATGAATTTATCATTAAAAAAAGATTTTTTAGTCTGTAAGGTGTCTGTTTGGGCATTTACAACAAATGACAGAGTCAGTCCCACAATAATGATTAAAAAACGATTCATCTCTTTTTAAATTTATTATACAATAAATTTAAAAAGCTTGGGAATACCAATAATAACATGGGAAGTCCAACTAAAAATCCGCCAATTACGGCAATAGCCAATGGTTGATGCATTTGAGCACCGCTTCCTAACCCTAAAGCCAATGGACTCAATGCTACAACGGCTGAAAAAACAGTCATCAAAATGGGACGCAAACGAGTTGAAACTGCCTGTTTTATTGCATTTGGAGCGGTATTTTCTTTTAGAAAATATAAAAAGCGGTGGATGGTAAAAATTGAATTTTCTCCAATAATTCCAATAATCATAATTAAACCTGTGTAACTCCCAACATTAAGTGGCGTATTCGTCAAAAACAAGGCAATTATACTCCCTGAAGTACTTAAAACACTCACAAATAATACGATTAGCGAAATACTAATATCGCCAAACATAAACAGCACAATAATAAAAACCAATAAACCTCCTATGATTAAAATAGTGAGAAGTTCATTAAACGATTGTTGTTGTTCGGCATAAGAACCTCCGTATTCTATTTGATAGGAAGAAGGGAGAACAACTTTAGCAAGTGCGGTTTTAATATCTTTCATTACACTTCCTAAATCTCTATTGTTTAAACGGGCTGTAACGACCCCGATTGTTTGCAGGTTTTCTCTGTTGATTTCTGCAACGCCGGGTATTAATGAAACATCAGCTAATGTGGATAATGGCAAATAAGTGCCATCTTTTGTAAAAATTGCTGCGTTTTTTAATTTTTCAACAGGTGTTTTGTAATTATCCACATGCATAACGCGAATATCTGTAAGCTGCTCTTGTTCTTGTATTGAACCGGCAACGGTTCCTTGTAAATACATGTTTACTTGATTTTGAAGGTCTGTATCGGATAATCCGTGTTGTTTGAGCAAGCCTTGTTTGGGATAAATCTTAACTAACGGACCGGCTATCACTATCCCGTCAAACACATCGGCTGTTCCTTGAACTTTCTCCACTTCATTGGCAACTATTTCGGATAATTCTTTTAGTTTTTCGTGGTCAGTTCCAAAAATTTTGATTTCAATGGGTTGAACGCTACTCATCAAATCACCTAACATATCTGTTATCACTTGTCCAAAATCTACGACCAAAGCCGGAACGGCTGCTTCAGTTTTTTTTCGTATTTCATCAGCGACGGCCAGAGTGGTTCTTTTTCTTTTTTTATGCAATTCTATCAAATAATCTCCCCGGTTTGGTTCGGTGATAAAAAAGCCCATTTGGGTTCCTGTGCGACGGGAATAAGTTTTTACTTCGGGTATTTTATCTAAGATTTTATCCACTTCATTTAACATTCTGTCGGTTTCATCAAGTGAGGTTCCGGGTGGACTGTTATAATCCAATACTATTGACCCTTCATCCATTTCAGGTAAAAATCCGGATTGAAGACGAGGCAAAATAAGTATGATACTTATTAAAGTAAAAGCAATAAAGATGAATGCATAGACAGGTTTTTCAATTAAATAGTTTATCCATTTTAGCTCGTGAACCTTACTTGTCTTATTTGGCTTTGTTTGATTATTTTTTGAAAAGAGCAAATAGATGACCGGAAGTCCTATCCAAGTAACCAAAAATGAAACGACAAGTGTAATAATCATCGTTTCGGTCAAGACTTTAAAATAAGCTCCGGCTACACCTGTCATCAATACAAAAGGCAGAAAAATAACGATAGTACTCAACGAAGAACTAAGCATTGCCGGGAATAAAAACTGAATTGCATTTCCAACCAAGTCTTTGGGCTTTTTTTCAGGATTTTCTTCGTGCGTGCGGTGAATTTGTTCTACTACAATCACAGCATCGTCTATGATTAATCCAATGGAGGCAGCAATAGCCCCGATGGTCATAATATTTAAATCATAACCGAGTGCTTTCATTATTACAAATGTAAGTCCCAGCGTAACAGGAATAGTTACGAGCAGAACACTACTCGCTTTAAACGAACGCAAAAAAATCATAACCACCACTATTGCCAAAGCCAAACCAATCCACAACACATCAATAATGCTTTTGATACTATCGCCCACAAAAGCAGATTGATCATAATAGGGTTTGAGTTGAACCCCTTTGGGTAAAATTTGATTTAACGCTGTCACTTTTTGAGTTACCTGGTCGGCTACTTGAATTAAATTACTATTGGGTTGTTTCAGTACCGCAATAAGAGGAACATCTTTTCCATCGGCTTTAATTTTTACAAATTCGGCACTTTCACTAACTTTTATGGTAGCAATGTCTTTCAGTGTGATTTTTCTTTTAGCATCATTTTGTACTACCAAATTTTCTAATTCCTGAGCGTTTTTTATGGATGCATCGGTAAGCGTAAGATATAATCGTTTGTAATCAACCAATAAACCATCAGACTCTATAAAACCGGTCATTTGAATGGCATTCACCACCTCTTCCGGATTTAGTTTTAAAAGTTGCAGTCTTTTTTGGTCTAAGATAATTTGATATTCTTTCGTTTTCCCACCTATGACTTCAACCGCAGCAACTCCTTCTATTCTCGATAAATAGGGTTTTACAATGTATTCGCCAATCATTTTCAGTTCTACCTGATTTTTTACAGTTGACTGAAGTGAATAACCCATAACAGGCAAAATAGAAGGATTCATCTTCTCGACTGTTATTTGTACTCCCGCCGGCAAATTGTTTTTAATTTGGGCTATCCGCGATTCAACTTGTTGTTGATCTACATAAATATCCGAACCCCAATTCATAAAAGCAGATATTTCGCAACTCCCCATACTGGTAGTGCTGCGAATCATATTTAGATTTTCAACTTGTTTTATGGCATTTTCCAAAGGTTTTGTAACCGTAATCATCATTTTATCTACCGGTTGCTCTCCATTTTCGGCGATGATTTTTATTTTTGGAAAAGTAATATTGGGGAAAAGTGAGGTGCTTAAATTTGTGTAAGTGTAAAAACCGCCCACTAAGATTAGCAGTAATATTACAGCAATCGGATTTTTATATTTTGCAAATATTTTGTCCATCGTTATTTGATTGCTACTTTAGTACTATCGGGTAACCCGTATGCTCCCGAAAGGATAATACGGTCGGTTAATTTGAATATAGGGCTAACAATTTCTATTTCATTTCCATTTTCAATTCCTTTTATAACAGGAACTTTCACAGCCATTGAATCGTTTAATATACGCATAACCCAAAACTCATCTTGGGTTTCGTTCGTTAAAACGGCTTCTTTGGGCATAATTTGAGCTTTGTTTTTTACGTCTTTTGCTATTTTTATGACCACATTTAGATTTTCGGGCAATGCGGACTTTTGAGATAAGGTAAAATAAACCTGCTGAGTTTGTGAAACGGCATCCACTTGTGGAGTTATCTTATAAAATGAAGCCGTAAGGGTTTTATGATCGGCTAATATAATTTGAACGTTTCTGTTGTTTCTAAGTAGATTCATATACTCAAACGGTGCATTTACCTGAATCAATAAATCTTCATTCTTTACCACAGTAGCCAGTGGACTTCCTTCGACAACAAAACCGCCGGCCTCGGGTGTATTTAAAATGCTGATATACCCTGAAGCGCTGCTTAAAACCGAAACGAGTCCCATGGAGGGTATTTCTGACATCTCGTTGCCTTGCAATGCTTTACTTTCTTTGCTTTGAATGACAAACAATACTTCATTTTTATTCACATAATCACCTATTTTTCGTTTTACGCTGTGAATATAACCTGAAATAGGGGAAGTAATGTCGGTGCGATTGAGATAGACCACTTGTCCGTTAAATTCCATAAATTCCTGAATACTGCCAATTTTTGGATTGATTACGGTTACCTCCGGAATGGGCAATGGAACATTAGCGTTGTTGTCTGAGTTCGTCTTACAGGCTTGCAAAACGAGTAAGATGAGTAAATTGAGGATAATTGCTTTTTTCATTGTATATTACATTTACCAACTCCAATAATTATATGTATTAATCACTGCTTGTTTTTTAAATAATAACAAGTTGTATTCAGATTTAAGCTGATGAATATTTTTTAAAACCGAAAGATAATTGATGATAGAAAGTTCGCCGGTTTGGATTTCCTTTTTATATATTTCGAGCAAAGAATTATATTCATTCAATTGATTTTCTGCGATACGAATGCGTTGGTCAAGCGATTGCAATTCATCAGCAATTTTTGTTTTTTGAAGAAGATTTTGCTTGTCAAAATTGTTTTTTTGAAACGCAAGCGTTTTTTTTAAAATAGTGGTTTTGTTTTTGTTTATTTTTTTCTGGTTGCCATCGAATAAAGGATAGGTAAAAGTAAAACCGGCACTGAATCCAAAGCGTTGCGGGATATCAGAAATTATTAAAGCATCTAAACCCGTATTGGCGTATAAATTTAATTGTGGTTTGTAATTCAGTTCAAACACTTTTTGTTGTGCC
>JBAYZV010000104.1:0-6260 GCA_041672325.1 Candidatus Izemoplasmatales bacterium | reverse complement strand
ATACTTAAAATTCCTCAAAAAAATAGATGATTATAAAGCAAAGAATGTACTTTCATACCTTATTACGATTGCTAAGAATATGGCTATTAATGAATATAACAGACTTAAAAGAGTTACAAAAGTAGACGATTTTGATAGTTTTTCTTATTGTGATTTTATTGAGTTTAAAACAGAGGCAAAAGAAGCTATTACTAAAGCTTTGGCTGTTTTAGATAACACCGAAAAAAACATTTTCTTGTTACATGTGCTAGAAAACTTAACTCACAAAGAAATCTCATTGATAATTGATAAACCAAGTGGAACAGTTAGTTGGCTTTATGCACGAGCTATTAAAAAAATGAAAGCAGTTTTGAAAGGAGATAATTATGAATATTAAAGATTTTAAAGAGAATCTTAAAAATTCTGCGGAGTTTAAGATAAACATTAATGCGGAATCAATTGACTATAAAACATATCTTCCTGAAAAACAAAGAAAACCTTTATTAAACTTTAAATACATTAGTTTAATTACAGTCATCGCTATTTTAGGGTTATTTACTTATTTAAACTATAAACCTATAACTAACCTTACAATGGAGATTAATCCTAGCCTAGAGCTTAATTTAAACGTTTTTAATCGTGTGGTTAGCGTAGATGGTTTGAATGAAGAAGCTAATGATATGTTAAAAGAAATAAATATAAAGCATCACAAAATTAATGAAGCAGTAAAAATAATATATAGTTATAGTGAAGAACATGGGTATGCTTCTAACGATAATATATATGTTTTGTTTGGTGTTAAATCAAACAACGTTGATAACACTGAAGAATTAATAGACATATTAAATGAAGATATTATTAATGTAAGAAGTATTGCTCTGCCAGTTGGAGATATAGCTTATACTATAGAAGAATCTCTTGGTTTACCAAATGGTGTAAGTGATGAACAAACAAATGATTTTGATAGCGCATTCTCAGACTATAAAAATTCTTTAAGTTCAGAATCAGATATTCAGTGTAGTGAAGCAAAGAAGAATTTAATAACAATTATTTATAACACTCATCCTGAACAAGCAAACAGTGAATATCTTACTTATTTATATGGGTTAAGTTTAGAAGAATTATATGAACTCTACAAATAAAAATAGACTAAGATTTAACTCCTAGTCTAATGGCTTTAGAATATCAGTAGATTTTTGTGTCTACTGATATTCTTTTGTTATACTTCTATAATTTCGGTTTGAAAACCTGCATTTTGTTTCTTTTCAAATAGTTTTGCGATATGATAAACTATAAAATAACCGATTGTTACAAGAACAGCGAGTAAAAGAACATGCCAACCACTAGGTATTTTGCTAATTATAGGGATTGGACCGTTTAAGAAAGGATTAACCATTAGGTACATATTATTCGCAGTACTATCAATGAATAAATTTCCGAACATTGCCCAAGCAGCAACTGTTAACAGGCCAATTGCAATTGGTAAAGCTTGTTTACTCTCTAGTTTTAAATCTCCCCGTTTAATCTGAAATATAGGGATAAAAACTAAGAAGAAATGAACTAAAACACTTCTTACTACTGGTAACGTAATTAGTGGAGGTTCTCCAAAAAGTACTGTTACTGGATAAAGTACTACAGCTAATCCACCTAAAATCGAAGTCATATAGACAAACGGTTTAAGTGGTTTAATATTAAGCCAGATAACTAATGGCAATACTATATTCATTACGCCGCATAGTTGAAAAGAGAAAAATGTATTTATATGTAGAAAAGGGTGAGCATAGGTTGAAAGTTGTGGGTTTAAATTATAGTATTCATAAATGAAAATAACTTCAGTGATGTATTTCAAGAACATTATTAAAACCAAGGCAATATTAATAACTCTGTCCTGGTTTTTCTTTTTAAGTTTATTCATTATTGTAAATAAAACTATAAAAGCAATTATAAAGCCCAAAAAATAGATTAGGTGATAAACTCCAAACAAATGCTTTGTTGGGTGTTCATCCATACCCATGCTAGAAAAAAAAGTAGTTAGTGTCATCATGTGCCTCCAATCTAATATTATATCAAAAATTAATTTGATTGTCTAAAGGTTTAAATAAATTGATTTTTTCTTGCATTTATCATAAAAAGTAGTAAAATATTAATACACTCTAAATACGAGGTGATAATTAATGAAACTACAAATCAATAATCAAATATTAGAGTTTGATGAACCAGTATACTTAAAAGAATTAGTGAAACAATATGAAGGTACTTACTATGCAGCTTTGGTTAATAACCGTTTAAGAGAACTTTCCTATCGAATTAGTTATGATGCTAAAATTGAGTTTCTAGATTATTCTTTTTATGATTCAACTAGAATTTATGCAACAAGCATGCGTTTTTTAATTTGTATGGCTGCATATCGCATTTATCCTAATATTCAAATAAAGTTTTCCAATTCCATTTCGATGGGTATTTTTGGTAGAGCTGTGAATACAACTATTGATAAGGAGATGCTAGATAACATCATTGTTGAGATGAATAGAATAATTGCAGAAGATTTAGATATCACAAGAAAACAGATTTCAATTGATGAAGCTAAGTCATATTACAGTGCTTTAGGTTATGAAGATAAAGTAAATACTTTAGAATATCGTCATGAAAATGTAAATATATATAAATGTGATGGTTATAAGAATTATATGTATGGATATATGGTTCCATCAACTGGATATTTAAATGATTATGAAATTCATTATTTAAATCCAGGATTTTTAGTTCAATATCCACGTCGTGAAGAAAAGGGAGAAATCCCTGAATTTGCTAATTCACCTAAATTCTTTAATACATTAAATAAGTCAGAAAACTGGGCTGTTGAGTTAGGCGTAGATATGATTTATAAAATGAATAAATACATCGAAAACGGTGATATTAAAGATTTTATTGATCGATGTGAGATGAGACATTTTGAACAATTAGAAGAATTATCGAAAATGATAACAAATCATAAGAATATAAGACTTATTGCGATTGCAGGGCCATCATCTTCAGGAAAGACAACTTTCTCAAAAAGATTAGAATTAGAATTAGAATCAAAAGGGTTAAAACCGCTAATGATTTCCATTGATAATTACTATCTACCTGTAAATCAAGCGCCTTTAGATGAATTTGGAAAACCTGATTTGGAACATATTGAATCTTTAGATATAGATTTATTTAATCAAAACATGGAAGATTTGATTTCTGGTAAAGAAGTTAGACTACCTTATTATGATTTTAAAGTTAAAGAAAGAAGAATGAGTGAACCTTTCAAGATTAATATGAATACACCAATTATCATCGAAGGTATTCATGCTTTAAATAACGAACTTTCTAAAAAAATAGCAAATGACAAAAAATTCAAGATTTATATTTCACCATTTACTCAGATAAATATTGATTATAATAATCCTATTAATCTTACTGACTTAAGATTGCTTAGAAGAATTGTACGTGACTTACAATTTAGAAACACTACTCCTGAAGAAACATTGGATATGTGGCCATCAGTAAGAAGAGGAGAATATCGTTGGATTTATCCTCATATTGAAAATGCTGATTATATTTTTAATTCAGAATTAACATATGAATTCGCTGTATTAAAAGTATTTGCTGAAAATGCATTAAAACATATTGAAAAGGGTAGCCATCATTTTATTCAAGCAAATCGTTTGCTAAAATTCTTGAAGTATTTTAATAATATTGATAGCTCATATGTGCCAAAAGATTCTTTATTAAGAGAATTCATAGGCGGAAGTATTTTTGAACACTAAAAATTTAGTGTTCTTTTTTTTCTTTCATTGTATGAGTTAAACTATTTTGATATAATTAATACAGGTGATAAAATTGGCGAAGAATAATAAAAAGAGTGATTATATTCCTTTCGGTTTAACTTCATTAGAAGTTAATGAAAGAATTCACGAAGGTAAAATAAATAAATCAGCAAAATCAAATCTAAAAAGCCCTTGGCAGATTATTAGTACTAATCTCTTTTCTTACTTTAATCTTATTTTAGTAGTTCTTGCATTATTGTTAGTTTCAATTGGTAGTTACGAAAATACTTGGTTTATTGTAATTGCTTTAGCAAATACTTCAATAGGTATTTTTCAAGAATTCAAAGCAAGATCTACAATAAAAAAGCTGTCATTAATTACTGATTCAAAAGTAACTGTTATCAGAGAAGGATTTGAACTTGAAATACCTGTTGACAGTGTTGTAATTGATGATCTTTTTCTTTTAAGTGCTGGGAAACAAATAATTACCGATAGTATTGTAGAAGATGGTGTATTATCCGTTAATGAAGCAAATCTTACTGGTGAATCACATTCAATCGTGAAAACTTGTGGCGATAGTTTGTTAAGTGGTAGTTATGTAATTAATGGTGAAGCTTATGTTAAAGCTACAGCCGTAGGTAAAGATAATTATATTGAATCTTTACAAGCGAAAGTTAAAACGTTATCAAAAACTAAATCTATTATTTTAAATTCTTTAAAAAAGTTATTAAAATATATCGGTATTATCATTGTTCCACTAGGATTATTGACATTTTATAATGCGTTTAAGAGTTCTGGATATGATTATTTACCTGATTTCATTGATAACAAAGAACTTTTATATAATGCAATAACAAAAATGGCTGGTTCTATGGTAGCTATGGTTCCGTCTGGATTGTTTTTATTGACTACTATGACTTTTGCTACATCGGTAATAAAACTAGCGAAAAAAGATACTTTAGTACAGGAACTTTATTCAATCGAAACTTTAGCTCGAGTTGATACTCTATGCCTTGATAAAACTGGAACAATTACTGATGGGACAATGAAAGTTGAAAAGTTTGAGAAAGTTAAGAATTCAACAATAGCTATTGATGAATTTGATGATTCTACAATCAAGAGTATTTTTACTTCAATGAATTTTGCACTAAAAGATAAAAATCAAACCGCAGAAGCGTTACATGATTATTTTGGCGTTTCAGAAAAATATAAAGCAAAATCGATAGTTAACTTTGATTCTCAGAACAAATATTCTATTGTGGAGTTTAAAGAAGGTATTTTTGTTTTAGGTGCACCTGAAATGATCATGAAGAGCAAATATGCAAAAATAAAAAAACAAGTAGAAAACTATGCTAAGGAAGGTAAGAGAGTATTATTATTAGCTCGAAGCAAGAGTATTAAACAAGAAAAAATAGCAGGAGAAGTAACGCCGATTGTTCTAGTTATAATTGACGATAATATAAGAGAAAGTGCAGTGCATACTATTCAGCAATTTAATAGTTCAGCGGTTAATGTTAAGGTTATTTCAGGAGATAATGCTATGACAGTAAGCGCTATAGCTAAAAGAGCTAGTATTATTGACGCTGATAAATATATTTCGTTAGAAGATGTTGTAGATGAAGAATTAGAACAAATAGCTCTTAATTATAATATCTTTGGCCGAGTTAAACCTCATCAAAAGAAATTATTAATTATGTATTTACAACAACATGGTCGAAAAGTTTGTATGATTGGTGATGGCGTTAATGATGTCTTAGCTTTAAAACAAGCTGATGTATCAGTTTCTCTAGGAAGTGGTACTGATGCTTCAAGAAATATTTCACATTTAGTTTTATTAACAGATGATTTTGGAGCATTACCTAATGTTGTTAGACAGGGCCGTCAAATTGTTTCTAACTTAGAAAAAGCCTCTGTGTTGTATTTAGTTAAAACATTATATACAATTTTGTTAACATTTATCCTATTGTTTACAACAAGGATTTATCCATTTGAACCAGTTCAAATGATTATCATTGAAACATTTATGATCGGTATTCCATCTTTCTTTATTGCGTTAGAACCAAATAATAGGCGTTTCAGTGGTGTGTTTTTGAAAAATGTCATGAAAAATGTATTACCTGGGGCTTTGATTATCATCATGAACCTTCTAGCTGTTTTCTGGGTATCTTCACAATTTGGTCTATTAAATGAAAAAGAAATATCTTCAGTGGGTATTATCGCGGCTACATTTGCTTATTGGTTAGTATTAGTTAATGTGTCAACCCCACTTAACTTAATGAAGACTATAGTAATTTTTTCTTCTGCTATAATTAGTGTTTTTGCTTTCACATTACCTGGTTTAAGAGAATTTTTCAGACTTGTTGAATTTACAACACCTAGTTTTTTACTCTTATTGTTATTAATGGAGTCATCATATATTGTTTATTCCGCTTATAAAAAAGAATTAATAAAATTTTGGCCTAATAAAAGAAATTAGTTTTATAG
>JBAYZV010000103.1:0-6303 GCA_041672325.1 Candidatus Izemoplasmatales bacterium | reverse complement strand
CTAGTGCGGCGTTAGCTTTAAGTTTACATATGTATCCATTTGTATATTATGGAGTAAGAAATAGATTAGAAATCTTAGATGATGATGTATTAAATAGTGCTAAGACATTAGGGCTAAACAAGTTTTCAATTGTTTTTAAGATAATACTGCCATTACTAGCTCCAGCATTTATTTCAACTGGACTTCTCGTTTTGGCAAGAACAATGGCTAATTATTCTGTTCCCGCTGAATTATTATTGCCTAAGGGTATTGAGGTTTTGACAACAAGAATTTATTCTGCTCAATCTTCATTAGCGCTCAATAAAACTGCAGTCTTGTGTTTGATAATGATTTTTATTACCACTAGTATATTTGGCTTTTCAATGATGCTTGAAAAGAAATCGACAAGAAAAGCTATTTCAGTTATAGACTCTCACAATGAACCGGTAATTGAGTTTAGACATAAGCCTAATATAATTATTAGTTTTATTATATTTGCTTTTTTTGTATTTGTAACGCTTGTACCCTTGGGTGTTATTATACTAGCTTCATTCTTTAAGCGTTGGGGGCTTAAAATATTTAGTAGTGATGGAATGGGGATAAGATGGGATTATTTAACATTAAATAATTATTCGATTCTATTTAAAGATGGTTTGATTTGGAAACCTCTAATGAATAGTTTTATTTATGGTTTTGTCGCTTCGCTGATAGCGTCTTTAATTTCTGTTTTAGTCGTATATATGATTAATTACAAAAAAGGGGCTTTGTCGAAGGCGTTAATTATCGTCGCTCAACTTCCTTTGGCTATTCCTAATATAATACTTGCGATAGCTGCTATGATGGCTTTTCGAAAAGCACCTTTTGATTTCTATGGAAAGCCGATTATTATGATAGTTACATATAGTTTGCTATTTACACCAGTATGTGTTAAGCAGGTTATGAGTGTTTCTCAGAATCTTGATAAAAGTGTCTATGATGCATCGAGGACGATGGGTGTGAGTCAAATTGCATTTTTTAAAGATATATTTTTAAAACAAATCATCAATGGCGTATTTGCTGGTTTTGTAATGACTTTTCTAATAGCTTTTAAAGAGATTCCTTTGTCGCTATTGTTATATACTAACAATACAAAAACCTTGGGGGTGTTGTTGTATATAGTTCAATCCAATAGTTATGGTTTAGAAATGACATCAGCTGTGTCTGTAGTTGTTATAATAATTAGTTTGGTTTTAAATTACATTTTAAGTAAAGTAAGAAATGGAGCTTCAAAGATATGAATAAGTTAACGATTGAAGAAATTGATGTTAGGTATCAAAATGAAAATAATTATGTTCTAAAAAACTTTTCTTTAGTAGTTGAGGAAAAAGAACTATTAGTAATACTAGGTAATAGTGGTTGTGGAAAATCTACTTTATTAAAAGCAATTTCTGGACTGATAGTTCCTGAAAAAGGAAAAATTGAATTCAATAATTCGTGTTGTTTTAATTCTTGGAAAAGACATAATATACCTGTAGAAAAAAGAAATATCGGATATTGCTTTCAAAATTATGCTTTATGTCCACATATGAATGTATATGATAATCTAGCGATGCCTTTAAAAGCTAGAAAGATGAAAAAAATGTATGTAAAGCAAAAGGTAGTAGATATGCTTCGTTTTATTGATTTACATAGTTACAGTGAAAAATTACCAAATAATTTGTCTGGTGGTGAAAAACAAAGAGTTGCGTTAGGTAGAGCTTTAATATATGACCCAACCTTGTTATTACTAGATGAGCCGTTAACTAACTTGGACGCGAATTTGAAAGAGGATTTGATTGTTAGAATTAGGAATGTCCATGATGAGTTAGGAATTACCTCTATATATGTAACACACGATCAAAAAGAGGCTTTTGCTATAGCTGATCGAATAGCCGTGATGAGAGCTGGTAAAATCGAACAAATTGATACTCCTGAAAATATATATAATAATCCAAATAATATTTTTGTTGCTACATTTATTGGAAAGAATAATGTTTTGACAGTAGATGATTTGATCAAGAGTCAAATGCCCGAGTCAAAATCGCATAAATATATTGTTTTTAGGCCTGAAAACACTAAAATAGTATTGAATTCAAAATTTAGGGCAGTAATAAAATCAATTAAGTATTTGGGGGCTAATTATGAAATTGTAATTGAATATAAAAATCAAAATATAATGATAAATAGTTTGCATAAATATGGAATTAAAATCAATGATGAAGTTTGTTTTGTGATGGAGGATTATATTTTTTTGGATTTATAAATAGTTTTTTATATTAACTTATAGTATTGGAATAGTTATTAATAAGTATAGTAGACGTTACTAAGATTTGATTAATATATTTTAAAACTCTACATCACAATTTAGATTGAAGTTGTGTATACATCGAAAATGATTCTATGGGTATTGAATATTTAAAATGTGCTATGTTAGTAAAAAAGATTTACTTTGTATTGTCTTCTTTTTATGTGCTAGTTAATAATTTAATACTTGATTTATGTTTTGAATGTGAATATATATTTTTGTTGTAAGTTGTCACTAACTGTTTTTAAAAAAGCGACAGTTGAAGACAAAGTATTGAAGTAAAGCCCCTTAATATACAATAATTATTTGTCAAGTAAATTAAGAAGAATGAAGAAGCTTCCTGAAGTTTTAGATATGGTATATTTGAAATACCACTCTGAAGAAGGAAGTTTTTTTATTTTTAAGTATGATATGACACAAATTTACTAAATAATTATATGATTGAAAACTATCAAAATTATTTTATGATATACTTATACTAATAAGATTAGAGAGGATGACTAAACATGTTAGAAGGAAACTTTAAATTATCAAAAAGAATTTGGTTTGTCTTTATTATTTACGGATTAATCGGGCAAATGGCGTGGACAATAGAAAACATGTATTTGAATGTATATATTTATAAAACAGTAACATATGATTCAAATGCTATTGCTTTAATGGTGGCTGCTAGTGCGATTGTCGCAACTATTGCCACCTTAACAATGGGAGCTTTATCTGATAAAATTGGTAAGCGAAAAATATTTATGACTGTAGGATATATGATTTGGGGGATATCAATTGTTGGGTTTGGTTTTATAACAAAAGATAATGTTTCCTCTATATTCCCTAATAGTAATATTATCGCACTAACAATCGCTTTAATTATTATTTTGGATTGTATAATGACTTTCATTGGCTCTACAGCCAATGATGCAGCTTTTCAAGCTTGGGTTACTGATGTAACGATTCCTAGTAATCGTGGAAAAGCTGAAGGGTTAATTGCGACGATGCCGCTTCTTGGAATGCTAGTTGTTTTTGGAGTTTTAGATGGATTAACTCAAAACTCTATGTGGAAAGAATTTTTTATTGTAATCGGTGTTGTAGTATTTATATCAGGTTTTTTAGGGTTATTTTTAATTAAAGACAATGCAATAAGCAAAAAAGAAAGTCATTATATAAAAGATTTGATATATGGATTTAAACCTTCAACTATGAAGAAGCATAGTATGTTGTATATTGTTTTTATATCGATTTCGATATTAGGAATTGCTCAACAAGTTTTTTTACCATATTTTATTATCTATTTTGAATTCTATATTGGGTTAACAGATTATGTTTTGCTTTTAGGTGGGGTTTTATTGTTATCATCGGTAGTAAGTATTATTGGTGGTAGATTAGTAGATCGTTATGGTAAAAAGAAGTTTTTAATTTTGGCAGTTGCTGGGTATGTCATTGGTATGACATTCATGTTTATCTTAGGAATGACGATTAAAGATAATATATCTCTTACTTTTGCTTTTACTTTAATTGCTGGCATTTTAATGATGGGATCATACTTAATATCAATGGTTATTTTAAGCGCTTTAGGTAGAGATTTAGTTCCTAAAACTCACATTGGTGTTTTTTCAGGAATAAAGATGGTTTTCTTTATTATGATTCCAATGATAATCGGACCATTTATAGGTTCTACAGTAATATCTCAAAGTTCTTCAACATATGTTGATGAATTTGGCATATTACAGTCTGTTCCTATTCCGGGAATTTTCCTTGCTGGAGCGATTGTAGGAGTGTTTGCTTTTATACCACTATACTTTGTTATTAAGTATTTGAAAAAAGGAGATTTTTCAGATGCAACATGAGATAAAAGAAAGACATAATCTTCTCAATGAATTTGGACTTTTAATAGAAGCTGGTTATTCAAAAGAAACGATGCTTAGGTTTAACAAAGAAAATTTAAAAACAAAAAAGTATAGACTTAAAACTTGGGATTATTTTTTGATTGGTAATAAAGATTATGCTATTTCACTTACGCTTGCACATAATGGATATATGGCGGTTTGTGGAATTCAAGTTTTTGATTTTTTAAAGAAAGAAAAATATGATTACTCAAAGTTTATATTTAAAAATAAAGATAGAATAAAAATGCCTAATAAAAGTTTTGAAGGTTTCGTAAGCTATCAAGATACCGAGTTAAAATTAAATTTTGATTATACTAATAATCAAGTTGATATTAAAGGTTCAGCCAAAGAGTTTAATGCTTTAGATGACTTAAAAGTAGATATAAAACTAGAAAGTATTAACAAAGACTTTATGTCGATAGCGATACCTTTTAAAAAAACGAAAAAATGTTTCTACTTTAATGAAAAATTTAATCACTTGTTAGCTAAAGGGTGTTTTACAAGAGGTGAAGAATCTTTTACTTTGGATAATATGTATGGAGTTCTAGATTGGGGTAGAGGTGTTTGGCCATATGATAATACCTGGTATTGGTCTTCAGCTTCGGGGAAAACAATAGATAACATCTTAATCGGTTTTAATTTTGGATATGGATTTGGTGACACTTCTAAAGCTAGCGAAAATATTTTTTACTATGATGAAAAAGGATATAAATTTGATGATATATTGTTTGATATCCCAAAGGATTTTTTAAGTGTTTGGAAAATCTATAATGAATCTAAAAGTATTAATTTGGTATTTGAACCATTATTTGATAATAAAACTAAAATTAACTATATTATTTTAGGACAAGATGCTCACCAAGTATTTGGAATATTTAAGGGGAGTGTTCTCTTAGAGGATAAGTTAGTAGAAGTAAATGACCTTTTTGGCTTTGCGGAAAAGGTTAGAAACAGGTGGTAATTATGAATCAATTATTAACGAGGTATGGAAAAGAGATAAATCCTGATAATATTCTAGGTGAATATCCTAGACCGCAATTAAAGAGGTCTTCATATTTGAATCTCAATGGGTATTGGGATTTTTGCATTAATTATGAAAAAGATTATAAAGACTATGATAAAAAAATATTAGTTCCTTTTTCTCCTGAATCATATTTGTCAGGAGTTAGTGAAATGGTATATCCAACCATGTATTCACATTACAAAAAAGAGATTGTGTTACCATCTGATTTTGTGAAAGATTTAGTTATTCTTCATTTTGGAGCTGTTGATCAGATTTGTGAATTATATATTAATGGAAAATTTGTGTTAAAGCATATAGGTGGTTATGTTCCTTTTTCAGTTGAAATATCACAATATATTGATGATTCTCTAAAAGTGAATATTGAACTTTTAGTATCTGATGAAACAGATACTTCATATCATTTATTTGGAAAACAAAGAATAAATCATGAAGGTATTTTCTATACTCCTCAATCTGGTATTTGGCAGACTGTTTGGATTGAGTCTGTTTATAAAGAATATATAAGAGATGTTAGGATTAAACCTCTTTATGATCAGTCTCAGATTTCTTTGGAATTGAAATCTGATTTTTCAGGTGAATATATTGTGAAAGTGTTTGATAATGATAAGAATTTAATTAAAACACATAAAACAAATAAACTTAATACTTTGATTCATTTGGATGGTTTTGTTTCTTGGACACCAAATAATCCGTATCTTTATTATCTAGAAATAAAGACAGATAAAGATTGTGTTGAAACATATGTAGGTATGAGGTGCTTCGAAAGAAAAAAGGATAGTAAAGGAATAATGAGGTTTTATTTAAATCATTTACCATATTTTCAATCAGGTGTTTTAGACCAAGGTTATTATAGCGATGGGCTTTTAACCCCGCCAAGTGATCAAGCAATGATTGATGATATTTTAACAATGAAAGAATTAGGGTTTAATATGTTAAGGAAACATATTAAAATTGAACCTCTGAGATGGTATTATCATTGTGATCGGCTAGGTATGTTAGTTTGGCAAGATATGCTAAGCGGTTGTGAACATAAAAATGTAGTATTTCATCATGTTTTAGCAATACTAAATATTCATCTTAACGATCGACATAAAAGA
>JBAYZV010000102.1:0-6403 GCA_041672325.1 Candidatus Izemoplasmatales bacterium | reverse complement strand
ATGATATTGAAGCTTTTATGAAATAAGAGGTCTTATGAGTTACGTAGAAGGTAATATACAAAGATATTTGTTTTACAGTGATGATACTTCGTATTCAGTAATTAAAATAAAAATTACTGATACTGATGACGAAGAAATTGTTCGTTTTGAACCCACAATAATTATTTGTGGGTTTTTTCCTAAATTAGAAAATAGTGTAAATTATAGATTTTATGGAGAAGTAAAGGATCATCCAAAATACGGCATTCAATATAGTGCTAACAGGTTTGAAAGAATGGTTGATAACACATATGAAGGTTTGCTTGATTATTTATCAAGTGATTTGTTTAAAGGTGTTGGAAAGAAAACAGCTGAAAGAATTATTGATGCTTTAGGTTTATCTGCTTTAGATTTGATAGCTGAAGATAAACACGTTTTAGATAATATTCCGAAGATTAGTGATAAGCTGCGTGATGTTATTTTTAAGGAAGTAGTAGATAACAAAGAAATAGAGAATACATTAGTTTGGTTATATAGTTTTGATATTTCACCTAAAATGGCAATGAAAATCTATTCGTTTTATGGTATATCTACAATATCTACAATTAAAGAAAATCCTTATTTATTGATTGATCATATTGAAGGGATAGGTTTTAAACGAGCTGATGAAATTGGTTTGAAAGTAGGTTTTAAATATGATTCTCCACTAAGAATTTCTGCAGTCATATATTACTTGTTAACAGAATATATGAATAAATATGGAGATACATATTTAGAAAAAGATCAATTAGTTGACTTCACTCTAACTTATTTAAATTCAAATCCAGATTTTAATGTTGAAAAAGATTTGGTCGATCATCAGATAGAGGCTCTACTAGAGTTAGGTAAGATAGTGTTCATTGATAATAAAATAGCATTATCATATCTTTATAATAGTGAAAAAGAATTGGCTAAAAAAGTTTTAAAAATTAATGATATTAACAATAACAGTATTGATAATCAAACGTTCGAATCTTTATTAGATGATTTTCAAACATTTAATAATATAGTTTATACTAAAGCTCAAAAAAAGGCGATTTACACAGCGCTTAATAATAATTTTTCGATAATAACAGGGGGTCCAGGTACTGGAAAGACTACTGTTATTAAAGGTGTCATTGATATTTTTAAGATGTTACATAATAATCAAATTGAGAATGACATTATTAAGCTAGCTGCACCAACAGGTAAAGCAGCTAAACGTCTTTCAGAAGCTACAGGCTTAAGTGCTACCACTGTTCATAAATTGTTAGGTTATGATTTCCAAGGTATATTTAAATTTGATGATTATAATGTTTTAGATGCTAAATTATTGATTATAGATGAAGCTTCTATGCTTGATTCAATTTTAGCTAATAAATTGTTTTCAGCGATCGGTAATTTTACAAAAGTTGTTATTGTTGGGGATGCTAATCAATTGCCGTCAGTTGGACCTGGAGATGTTTTAAATAATCTAATTATTTCTGATTACTTTAATGTCGTTAAACTTGACGTTATCCATCGTCAAGCAAGTGATTCTCATATAGTCTCATTAGCTTACGATATTCTTAATAGGAATATTAATCAGGATTTTTTTTGGAATTATCCTGATAAACAATTTATTAACGCAACTGATGCAAATATAAGTTATCGTATTATTGAAAAGATTTCTTTTTTCATTAGCCAAGGCTATTCTTTAGCTAATGACATTCAGGTATTGATTCCAATTTATAAAGGATATAATGGAATTGACCGAATTAATTCTTTGATTCAAAGCACTTTTAATAACGAGAATAAAGATTTAGTTGTAAAATATAAGGATAAGGAATTTTGGTATAATGATAAGGTTATGCAACTTGTTAATCAACCTGAAGATAATATAATGAATGGAGATCAAGGCATAGTAATTGGAATTACGCCTAACGATGAATTAATCGTAGATTTTTCTGAGAATATTGTTAAATATAGTAGGAAAGACTTAGAGAATCTTACTTTGTCGTATGCTGTATCAATTCATAAATCTCAAGGTTCTGAATTTAAAGCTGTGATTTTACCATTAACAAAAGCATATACTATTATGTTAAAGAGAAAACTTCTTTATACTGCAGTTACAAGAGCTAAAGAAAACTTGATTTTGATTGGAGATTTTGAAGCTTATCGAAGAGGTGTATTAGGTCTTGACCGGCAAAGAAACACATTATTAAAATATTTTCTAGAAACAAGTTTAGAAGAAGAAAACAATAAAGATTTAAAGATTGAGGATTTTTTGTAATATGTTTGCAAAAACATATTAAATATTGTATAATATTCCAGTAAATCGAGGACGAAGACTAGTAGTGGATTATTCATAAAAAATAGAGAGTTTAGGGTTGGTGAAACTAAACATGAAAATTAACGAAGCTCCTTCTGAGAGGTGTTGAAGACACACGTATACTTGCGTTAAGAGTTTAAGTGCCAGTTATTGTGCTGGAATTAAGGTGGTACCGCGTTTAATCGTCCTTTGGTTTAAAGGGCGATTTTCTTTTTTTTAAAAAAGCAATTGAGGTGAATGAGATGAAATACTTAACAGGAAATGAAATTAGACAAATATGGATTAATTTTTTTAAGGATAAAATGCATGCGGTTGAAGAGGGCGCATCATTAATCCCTAACAATGATCCTACACTCTTATGGATGAATTCTGGTGTAGCAGCATTGAAGAAATATTTTGACGGACGCGTAGTTCCAAAGAATCCAAGAATAGTAAATATCCAAAAATGTATAAGAACAAATGATATCGAAAATGTAGGGAATACAGCTAGACATCATACTTTCTTTGAAATGATGGGTAATTTTTCTATTGGTGATTATTTTAGGGATGAAGCTATAGAATATGGATATGAATTGTTAACAAGTGAAAAATATTTTGGCTTTCCATTAGAAAAATTATATTTTACATATTATCCAACCGATGAAGATACCAAACAAAAATGGATGGATCTAGGTGTTAGTGAAGAACAATTAATTCCGAGTGAAGAAAATTTTTGGGAGATTGGTTCTGGTCCTTGTGGACCATGTACAGAAATATTCTTTGATCGTGGTGAAGAATATGGCGATTTTACATCTGAATCAATTAAGAAGAATATTGAAAATGATAGATATGTAGAATTGTGGAATATTGTTCTATCACAATATAATGCAACAGAGGGGTTATCAAGAAATGATTATCCTGAACTTCCTTCTAAGAATATTGATACTGGAGCTGGTTTAGAAAGATTTGCCTCTGTAATTCAAAATGCAAAAACTAATTTTGAAACTGATTTATTTATGCCAATCATAAATAAAATATCACAAATAGCAAACATTCCTTATGAAGGGCAAAAAGAATTTAAAGTGATTGCTGATCATATTAGAACTGTCACAATGGCTATTAGTGACGGGGCTATGTTAAGCAATGAAGGAAGAGGCTATGTTTTACGTAGGTTATTAAGAAGAGCAGTCAAATATGGCAAACAATTAAAAATAGATAAACCTTTCTTAACAGATATAGTTGATGTTGTAATTGAGGTTTTAAAACCATTTTATCCATATATTACTAATAAAGTAGTAATTGTTAAAAAAATAGTCGAAACTGAAGAAAACAAGTTTTTAGAAACTTTGTTATCGGGCGAAAAGAAATTGACTGACATTATGGAGCATAGTGATAAGAGCATTAGCGGCAAAGATGCATTTTTACTATATGATACTTATGGTTTCCCTTTAGAATTAACAATGGAATATGCTGAAGAACAAGGGTATCAAGTTGACATTAATGGTTTTAAAGTTGAAATGGAAAAACAAAGAGAACGTGCTAGAAATGCAAGAAGTGAAACAAACTCAATGGTTGGCCAAAATGAAGAATATATGAACTTTATTGAAAAAAGCGAATTTGTTGGTTATGAAACTTTAGTTGTTAAAACAAAAATAATTAAAGTGTTTTCAGAAGGAATAGTATTAAGTAAGACTCCTTTCTATGCAACTTCAGGTGGCCAAATATCTGATTGTGGTTTGATTTATAACGAACAAATAAACCTAAATGTAATTGACGTAGAAAAACTACCAAATGGGCAGTTTTTGCATCGAGTTGATGAAGAGTTATCAACAGCGTATGAAGGTTTAGAGGTGACTGCACAAGTTGATAATAAGCGACGTGAATTGACAGAATATCATCATTCAGCTACTCACTTATTATTTAAAGCTTTAAGAGATGTTTTAGGACAACATGTGTCTCAACAAGGATCTCAAGTTAGTTTTGATGGTTTAAGATTTGACTTTAATCATTATGAAAACATAAGTGATAAAACCATATTAAAAATTGAAAGTATTGTTAACGAAATGATTAAAGATAACTATCAGACAAAAACTCAGGTTTTAACAGTTGAAGAAGCTAAAAAACTAGGTGCTATAGCTGAATTCGGCGAAAAATATGGTGATAAAGTTCGCGCGATTGACTTAAAATACACTCTTGATTTATGCGGTGGTACTCATGTTAAAGATATAGCTGATATAGAAAAATTTGCGATTAAGTCGATATCATCGATTGGATCAGGTGTTTACCGTATTGAAGCAGTAGCTAATAAAAAAGTTAATACTCTTGCGGATTCTTTGATAGGATTAAATCAAGATATTGATAATTTGCTTAATAAATCTGAAAAGATTATTTCTTTAGCAACATCAGAAGGTATTTCTTTGGATTTTAGTTTTTCTAAGAAAAAAGAAAGCATCGGTAGTTATCAAGATGTAATTAATAAAAGAGAAGAATTACATAATGCTCAAGTAGCTGTTAAGGAACTTGAAAAACAGTATAATCACCTTAAAGAAAGCAAAGCTTTAAATTCAGTTAGAGATTTAAGTGAGTTTATAGTTAATAGAAAAGTAATTGCTAGGTTGGACAATTTAAACGCTGCGGTATTAAAGCAAGTTGCAGATGAAACCTTGGCTCATGAGTTAGTTGATTTTGTGTTTTTAGCTTCCGTTATTGAAGATAAAATTATCTTTATTGCAAAAAGCAACGTTACAGAATTGAATGCGGGACAAATAGTTAAAGCTGCAGCACAAATCTGTGGTGGCAATGGTGGCGGAAGACCTGATTTTGCTCAAGCTGGTGGTAAAGATGTTTTAAGGATTGATGAATCAATTAACTATGTTAAAGGGATAGTTTTATGAAATTTGTTGGCTTAGACTTAGGGTCAAAAACTCTAGGGGTAGCAATTTCTGATTCCTCTAATACAATCGCTACTAAATTAACAACAATTACTTTCACAAATAATGATTTTGAGTATGCAATTAAAGAATTATTTGCTATACTAAAAGATGAAGAAATTGAAGCGTTTGTTTTAGGGTTGCCAAAGAACATGGATGGCAGTCTTGGGTTTCAAGCTCAGTCTTCAATTAGTTTTAAAACAAGAATTGAGAATCAGTTTAAAAAAGATGTAGTTCTTTGGGATGAAAGATTGACATCGAAAATGGCAGAATCAATAATGATTACTGCAAATTTAAGTAGAAAAAAAAGAAAAACAAAAGTTGACTATGTAGCAGCTACAATAATACTACAAAGCTATTTAGATAGCAGAAAGAGAGTTTAAAATGCAAGAATATGATGATACATTAATGATTACCGATGAGTTAGGAAATGAATTAGAAGCAGTTATTATTATGACGTTTGAATCTGAAGAATTTGGGAAATCTTATGTTGTTTATCAACTAAAAGATGATGAAACAGGCGAATATTTCGCAGCTAGTTTTAATCCAGAAGACGGAGACGAAGGAAACTTGAATCCAATTGATACAGATGAAGAATGGGATTTTGTAGAAGAAGTACTTGAAAGTTTCTTAGAAGAATCAGACGAAGAAGAAGAATTAGACGAAGAAGATCACGATCATGAAGATGATCATGAGTTGCATGAATAAGTATTTATCTTCAATTAATAAAATTAATGATTTGCCAATTGTTCAAGAAATTCTTAAACAAGCTGAAACGTACAAAACACCAATTATCACTGAAGAAGGAATTAATTTTTTAATTCAGTTGATAAAGATTTCAAAAACAAAAAAGGTTTTAGAAATAGGGTCGGCAATCGGGTATAGCGCCATTATGATGGCGCTTAATACCTGTTGCGAAATAACAACGATTGAAAAAAATGAAGAATGTTACTTGTTAGCTAAGTCAAATATCAAAAATGCTGGTTTAGAGGATCGTGTTACTTTGATTCATAATGATGCATTGGAAGTGGATTTGGATGCTGGTTTTGATTTATTATTCATTGACGCTGCTAAAGCACAATATTTAAAGTTTCTTGAAAAATTTAAAGTTAATCTAAATAAAGGCGGTATTGTCGTTTGCGATAATCTTCTTTTTCATGGGTTAGTTGAAAATTTAGATTCGGTT
>JBAYZV010000101.1:0-6466 GCA_041672325.1 Candidatus Izemoplasmatales bacterium | reverse complement strand
CGAAGCACAAAAAAAAGCAAAAGAAATAATTACTGGAGCTATTCAAAAACTCGCACAAGATGTTACTGCAGAAACTACTGTTAGCGTTGTAACTTTACCTAATGATGAAATGAAAGGTAGAATTATCGGACGTGAAGGACGTAACATTCGTACACTTGAAGCATTAACTGGAGTAGATTTGATTATTGATGATACTCCTGAAGCAGTCGTTCTATCAGGATTTGATCCTATAAGACGTGAAATTGCAAAACGCTCACTTGAGACATTAATTGCAGATGGAAGAATCCATCCTGCAAGAATTGAAGAAATTGTGGATAAGACTAGGGTTGATGTTGATCAATTTATCCGTGATAAAGGTGATGAAGCGGTCTTTGAAACAGGTGTTGGTAGAGTTCATCCGGATTTAACTAAATTAATTGGTAGGATGCATTTTAGATCATCTTATGGACAAAATGCTCTTAAGCATTCAATCGAAACTTCTTTCTTAGCAGGTAAAATGGCTGTTGAGTTAGGTGAAAATGAAGTTATTGCAAAAAGAGCTGGACTATTACATGATATCGGAAAATCTGTTGATCATGAAGTTGAAGGTTCACATGTTGATATCGGTATCCAATTGGCTAAGAAATATCATGAACCAGAAGCTGTAATAGATGCTATATCTTCCCATCATGGTGACACGGAAGCAACAACAGTTATCGGCGTTATCGTCGCTGCTGCAGATGCTTTATCAGCCGCAAGACCGGGAGCTAGATCGGAGTCATTAGAAAACTACATTAACCGCTTGACACAATTAGAAGAAATTTCTACACAAGTGCCAGGAGTTGAATCAGCTTTTGCTATTCAAGCAGGTCGTGAAGTGCGTGTTATCGTTAAACCTACAGAAGTAGATGACGAACGTGCTTATGTAGTTGCTAGAGATATTAAAACTCAAATTGAAGAGAAGCTTAGCTACCCAGGAACAATTAAAGTAACGGTTATCCGTGAAACAAGAGCACAAGATATTGCTAAATAGACTTTATAAGCCTTCCTTTCATTAGGAAGGCTTAAATTTATCATAAGGAGATAAAAATATTGAAAATATTATTTATAGGAGATATATATAACGAATTAGGGCAGAAAGCATTCAACAAGTATTTTCAAGATGTTAAAAATCAATATAAGCCTAATTTTATCATTGTTAATGGTGAAAATATTGAAAAGACTAATGGCCTAAGTGAAAAAACATATAAAGAATATCTATCCCAAGGAGTCAATGTTTTTACGCTTGGGAATCATGCTTTTTCTCGAAAGGATTGTATTGAAGTTCTTAATTTACCTTACGTAGTAAGACCAGCAAATTACGGGAAAAACACACCTGGAAAAGAATATGTTGAAGTTCAATATAATAATAAAAAGATTGCGGTGATTAATTTAATTGGTCGTATATTTATGCATGATCCAACTGATAATCCGTTTGTGAAAATCGATGAATTATTAGAAAAAATTACTGCTGATTATATAATTGTTGATTTTCACGCCGAAGCAACTAGCGAAAAATACGCATTAGCTTATTATCTAGATGGCCGTGTTGATGCGGTTGTGGGAACGCATACACATGTTCCTACTGCTGATAATATCGTTTTACCAAAAGGTACTTTATATATTTCCGATGTCGGAATGACTGGTGCTAAGTATGGTATAATTGGCGGTAATGTTGAACAAGGTATTTGGAAATTTTTAACTGGTATGCCGCAAAGAGTAAAACCGGAAAATGATTCAGTGTTGCAATTTAACGCAGTTTTACTTGATTTATTAAATAAGAAAATCGAAAGAATAAATATATTTGAATAACTAAGGAGTTAAAATGGATAAAATTATAAGACCTAATCTAAATAGCGCTAGAAAAAGAACAACAAATGAAACTAGAACTGTTGAATATATTGGAAATGAAAATATAAAAGATATTGGTGTAGGTAAAAAATATTTAATACAAACACATGGTTGTCAAGCTAATGAAGCCGATACAGAAGTTATTAGAGGATTATTAGAAAATCAAGGCTTTACATCAACAATTATATTAGAGGAAGCTGACTTAGTACTAATAAATACTTGTGCAATTAGAGAAAACGCTGAGAATAAAGTGTTTGGAGAATTGGGAAGATTAGTTAGCTATAAGAGAATTAATAAAGACATGATAATCGCAGTGGCGGGTTGTATGCCTCAAGAAGAATCAGTAGTTGAAAAAATACTTAAAACTTATCCTCATGTTGATATTGTATTTGGTACACATAATATTAATAAATTTATTGAGTATCTTAACTATGTTATGAAAGAAAAGAAACAAATAATCGAAGTATATTCTAATGAAGGAGAAATCATAGAACATTTGCCTCAAGCTAGAGAAAATCGCTTTAAAGCTTGGGTTAATATTATGTTTGGGTGTGATGAATTTTGTACTTATTGTATCGTTCCTTATACACGTGGGAAAGAACGTTCTCGTCAAAAAGAGTATATTATAGAAGAAGTAAAAGATTTAATTGAAAAAGGTTATCAAGAAATTACTTTATTAGGCCAAAATGTTAATTCTTATGGTTTAGATTTCACTTCAAATAAGTACGATTTTGCGGATTTACTAGATGAACTTGCTAAAATGGGTGTACCTAGAATCAAATTTACTACATCTCATCCAAAGGATTTTTCTGACAAATTGATCGATGTCATTGCACGTTATGATAATATTATGCCATTCATTCATTTGCCAGTTCAGTCTGGTTCTAACAATGTGTTAAAAAGAATGAACAGAAAATATACAAAAGAACAATATTTAAATCTCGTTGAAAGAATTTATGCGAAAATACCTAATGTTTCTATAACAACTGATATCATAGTAGGTTTTCCCGGAGAAACTCATGAAGACTTTTTAGAAACAATGGATTTAGTTGAAAAGTCGCGATTTGAAGGTGCTTATACCTTTATTTATTCTCCACGTAAAGGAACCCCAGCTGCTACATATAAAGATACAGTTGATCAAGATGAAGCAAAACAAAGACTATATGCTCTAAATGATTTAGTTAATGAAGGTTATTTAAGAGGAAATAAACGCTTTGAAAACAAAACAGTAAAAGTATTAGTTGAAGGTTATTCTAAAACCAAAGAGTCAGTTCTTTCAGGTTATACTGAGAATAATAAATTGGTGAATTTTTTGGGCGATGAATCATTGATTGGTAACATTATTGAAGTGTTTATTGAAAAGGCTAAAACTTGGTCTTTGGATGGTAAAATTGTTAAAACTGGTGAGAAGTGATAACCACTTCTCACCTTTTATTAATTAAATTTTTATAAAAAAATAATAGGAAATCGCTAAATTTATGAATAGGTCTATTGAAAAAATTTAGATTTTATAGTAAGATGATATTATCTTATTATTATAAAGGGTGATATGATGAGTAAATTTAAAACCAAAGAAGATTTTTTTGATTTTTCCAAACTTCTTTTAGTTATTCCGATTGCTGATTTAGTTAAACTTATGTCGAGATACGAGGTGCGTTTACCACTTTATGTTCACCGATTTTTACTTAAGGAAACAATTCGCGGTAATGTATTTGAAGAAGTGTTATATGATACATATACAGATGAATTAAAATTTAGATTAAGAGGATACGATAATTTTTCAATATTCTTATTAGAAAAACTTATTGTTGATTATAATCTTGATTTTAGTTTATCAAGATATAAAGAAATGATGCTAAATATTTTATATATAAACAAGGAAGCTTTAGTAATTAAGAATAAGTTCTTTGATGAGTTGGAACAATTAAAGCACAATTATACAGTTGATTTAGAATCAATGAATTATGAGCAGTTTTATAATATTGTTAATGATTTATTTTATGAACAATCAGGATTTTTAGATGGTATTAATATTAATGATTGGGATGATGAACTCTTAACATCTTATACTTTAGGTGATTTAAAAGCTTTAGGTTTAAAGTATGATGTTAAGATTCCAAGAAGAATTAATAAAAGTAAATTAGTTGAGATTCTTGCAGCAAAATTTCGTCTTTCTATTGATGAAGTAGAGTTGTTGGAAATGAAATCTGTTTTAGATTTAGAGATTTACGCTAAAGAAAAAGGATTTAAAATTTCGATTGATCTTAAAAAAACAGATATGATAGAGTATATGAAATTCTCATTAGGTATGTATAATTCTTACCCTAAAGATGATTTCTTTGATTATCATGTTCCTTTGTTCTCTGACGCTGAAGCAGTTGAAGAAGATTTAATTGAAGAATCAGTTGAAGAAACTTTTATACCTGAGGAAGTTCATGATGAAGTTGAAGATGATTCTATTAAAGAAGAGTTAAACATAGTTGAAGAAGATCGATATGAACCATATCAAACTGCTGATGAAGAAAAACCTTCTAAAATAGAAGAACCTATTAAAATAGAAGAACCTATTAAAATAGAAGAGCCTATTAAAGTAGAAGAACCAATTAAAATAGAAGAATCAAAAGAAGAAAAACCTTTTGAAACTAAAACTGAAAAAGCTATGAGTGAGAAACAGTTTGCTGAAATAAAGAAAGAACCTATTCAAGAACCTTCATTAGCTGATTCAGATTTATTGTCATCTGAAGAAAAAGAATTGTTAGATGAAAAAATAAATCTTATTATAAAAAAATATTACAAACGTAGAAGAACAAGAAGAGTTATTTGGACAATTGCACTTATCCTTGTTTTAGCAGTTGGAGGATGGGCAGCTTATACATATCTTCTTCCGCTACTAAATGTTTAGGGTAATTTGTTTTAACTTGTTTTTGAGGAGATTATCTTGAAACCTTTAGAAATATCTAGTTATACACCTATGATGCAACAATACTTACAAATAAAAAAAGACTATAGTGATTTTATAGTCTTTTTTAGACTTGGTGATTTTTATGAAATGTTTTTTCAAGATGCAATCGTAGCTTCTAAAGAATTAGAAATTGTTTTAACTGGTCGTGATGCAGGTGTAGATGAAAGAGTGCCAATGTGTGGAGTCCCACATCACGCGGTTAATTTGTACTTGGAAAAACTGGTTGAAAAGCATTATAAAGTCGCTATTGTTGAACAGGTTGAAGATCCAAGTTTAGCTAAAGGAATTGTTAGAAGAGAAGTTGTAAAACTAATTACTCCAGGCACAATTATTGAAGATGGTTCTATCAAAACAAAGGATAATAATTACATCACAGCTGTCTATGAGAGTCCTGATCAATATATTTTAGCTTATTCTGATTTATCAACGGGTGAAATTTATTTAGAAAAACTACCCCTCGATACAAGTATTCTAGTTAGTGAAATCCTTAACCTCAATGTTAAAGAGGTTATTATTACTTCTAAGTTTAAAAATAAGTTTTTGAAAACTATTCTTAAGAATCAAGAAATGACAATATCTATAAATGATGATTTAAGTGTTAAAAAATATTATCGCAGTTTAGTTAATGATGTTTATGACAAGCATTTATTAAATGCATTTGGATTATTGATTAATTATTTAGAACTTACTCAAAAACAAGAACTATTGCATCTTCAAAAAGCATCTGTTTTTGAATCGACAAGTTATTTGAGAATAGATAATAATTCAAAAAGAAATCTAGAATTAACTGAAACGTTCACTTCAAAATCAAGTAATAACACCTTGTTTTGGTTATTAGATAAATGTCAAACAGCTATGGGTTCAAGATTTCTAAAAAGTTCCATTTTAAGGCCTTTGATTGATAAAGTTCAAATTGAAAAACGCTATTCTTTACTTGAGAGTTTTAATAATAATTTTATCGTTAGACAAGAAATTATTGAAAACCTAAAGAAAGTTTATGATTTAGAGCGAATTGTAGGTAGAGTATCCTTTGGAAATGCAAACGCTAAAGATTTAATCAATCTCAAACGTTCGCTTGAAGTTTTGCCAATAATTAAAGAAAAGTTATTACAATTAGATAATTCTTACTCAAAAGATTTAGTTTCTTCTTTACCTGATTTTTACTTGTTAACATCTGAGATTGAGCAAGCTATAGTTGATAACCCACCCCTTTCAATAAAAGAAGGTGGATTTATTAAAACTGGTTATTCTAAAGAGTTAGATGAAATGCGAGACATAAAAGTAAACGCTAAATCTTGGCTTGAAGAATTTATTGAGAAGGAAAAAGAAAGAACAAATATTAAAAAACTAAAAATAGGTTATAATCGAGTTTTTGGTTATTATATAGAAGTTACTAAATCGCAAATGGATTTAGTAAAAGATGAATTTGGATATGAACGTAAACAGACTTTGTCTAATTCTGAAAGATTCATTACTAAAGAATTAAAAGAAAAAGAAGCAGTTATTCTAGGCTCTGAAGATTCTATCGTTGAAATTGAATTTGAACTGTTTTCAAAACTAAGAGACAAAGTTAAAGAACAAACATTTGCTTTACAAACAACAGCTAAGATAATTTCAACTATTGATATGATTATT
>JBAYZV010000100.1:0-6711 GCA_041672325.1 Candidatus Izemoplasmatales bacterium | reverse complement strand
AACAGTCGCATGTGACAATTTTCTGCCTAAAAACTCTTCTCTTAAATCGGTATGAGCATCAAGATGAATGATGTGTAGGTCTTCGTATTTTTCCGCTAAAGCTCTTATTACAGGATAAGTAACAAGATGTTCTCCGCCAATCATCATTGGTAATTTGTTATCTCTTAGAATTTGCTTTGTTGTATCATATACTATGTCTAATGATTCTTCTACAAGACCCATTGGTAATTCTAAATCACCAATGTCAACAGTTGAATAATCTTTTAAATCCATATCTTTATATGGAGAATACCATTCTATCCCAATTGATTCAACTCTAATAGCATTACCGGCAAAACGCGTACCTGGGCGATAAGACGTTGTGTTATCTAATGGGACAGAAAATAGAACAACTTTGCTCTCTTCATATTCTGATTTACAACTTTGAAATGATAAATCTACTTTTTTCATATTAAATCACCTTCATATTTACTCCAATTTTCTTTATCAACGATTTGTACATAGTCGATATCGGTATCGTTATCAATATCGCTTTGTAAGGATCCGCCTTTTGCTTTATAGAACTTAATGTCTTTGACTACGCCTTCAGTAATAACTTCTCCCGGAATAATAATTGGAATTCCTGGTGGATAAATCATTATTGATTCAGCCGAGATTTCATCGACTGCATCATCAAGTTTTACCAAATTCTTTGGTGCATGGTATGCATCACGAGGTCTGGCGTAAGTCTCAGGAAATTGATAACGAAACTCAACTTTTGGAAGTTTGTCTTTTAATTTATAGTATTTTTCAGCTAGTTTCTTGATAGCTAAGACAAGTCTTTCTAAATCTTGTTTTGTGGTGCCTATTGTTAAAACACATAAAACTATATGTGATTCAGCTAATTCTAATTGAATGTTATAGTTCTTTTTCATAATTTGATATACGTCAAAACCTGATAGACCTAAATCACTTACTTTTATGATTAATTTAGTTTCATCATAATCATAGCAACCTTGTTCTAGTAAATAGTCTTTATCGATGACACTGATTCCGTTTATGCTTTTCAGTTTTTCTCTAGCTACTTTAGCTAACTTCAATATATTGTTTATTTTATTTTTGCCTTGGAAGTACATGGTTTTTCTAGCTACATCCAATGAAGCCATTAATAAAGAACTAGGAGAAGTAGATTGCAACATGTTTAGAGTAGCTCTTAGTCTTTGGTGATCAATTCTTTCTCCCTTTGCAAGGATGACAGAACTTTGAGTTAAACTACCTGCAGTTTTGTGCATTGAAGTTGCACTTATATCAGCACCAGCTTCCATAGCTGAAAGAGGCAGTCTATGAGAAAAATAGAATTGTGCGCCATGAGCTTCATCAACCATCACAACCATGTCGTGTTTATGTGCGTAATCAGTTATTTGTTTTAAATCAGAGACTACTCCAAAATAAGTTGGGTTGATAATAAAAATTGCTTTTGCATCTTTGTTTTCATCGATAGTTTTCTTTACTTCATCAAAACTTACATCATTGGCAATTCCAACATACTCATCGATATTTGGTTTGATAAAAATAGGCATTGCTCCTGAGAGTATTAACCCATTAATGACTGATTTATGAACGTTTCTTGGCATAATGATTTTATCATTAGCCTTACAAACACTCATAACCATAGCTAGAATTCCTGTGGTTGTTCCATTTGTTAAAAAATATGATTTATCAGCTCCCATAGCTTGAGCCATAAGATTTTGTGATTCTGATATAACGCCGGTTGGATAGTTCAAATGGTCTAAACCAACTGGAGAATTAGAATCTAATAAATATAGTTTTTTCCCGACAAATTTTTGAAGGTCATTATCAATTCTTCCGAGTTTATGTCCTGGTACATCAAAAGGAGCCACATGGCTCATGCCATATTCTTTTAATTTGGTGAAAAATGGTGTTTTAGTTTGGTTAGAATCTCTCATTAAGCATCCCTTTCTTTTAAGCAAGTTTTATATACAAAATAATACCACATTTTGTTAGAAAACAAAAGTGATTTTATTCCTATCAGCATATAACAGAAAAATAGAATAATATATCGAAATATATGAAACTTTATCTAGATTATTTACGTAATACTAGAATTGAAAATATCACATATATTTCATTTGAGTCTATTGCATATAATCAGAAAAAATATAAAATATTAATTAAGTGAGGCAATAGTTTGACAAGAATTAAAGAGTTTCAAAAAAAAATGAAACAAAGATCTAAGTTTGAAGTTATCAAATCAATTTTTCAAGCAATAACGGTCACTGTTGTGGCTGTTGTTGCAGTAACGGTTTTTGTTCCTAAAAGTCCAGAAGTTAGCTTTGATAAAGTCAAAGCTTTTTCTCATGAAATAATCTATCAAGTAACGGTGTTAGACTCTGATTTTGTAATTGAAAATCAGGATTTATTGTTAATAGCCGAAAGCCAATATGACAGGGTGGAAAAAAAGATTTCTAATGGACAAAATTATGGTAGTATCGATGGTTTAAGAAAAAACACCAAATATAATCTTAAAGTAGTTTTTAATAAAGGATATGGAGATGAAGTTTTAGCTTCAAGAGTAGTTATGACTGAAGATGAATTAGTTGGGGCTTTTGAGTCATTCAATAAATCAAGCGTTTCGAACCAACAATATTTATTCTATGATGTTGGTGTATTATACGGAAATACTGAAGGTTACACTGATTGGCAAATTCGTTATACTACTATTTATAAAGAAAGTGAAGAAAATGAATTATTCTATCAAGTTGTAGCTTTAGATAATTATGAAACTTTAGTCGAAATTGAACTTTATCCATACTATGAAGCAAGTTTTCATTTAGTTTTGGAAGCTATGTTTGAAGGTGACATAATAACTCTTGATGAGATTACTATTGACTCTCCGTTTGCTATATCTGCTTGGGTGTACGCAGAGTCAATTACTGATCAGTCTAGTAATTTTATTATTTATGCTGAAGAGATTAGTGATATTGATATTACATATAGTTTAGAGATGTATCAAAACGGTAACTTAATTGAAACGTTTGAAATCAATAGTTTGAACCAAGAACCATTGAATTATTTGGTTCAAGAATTGACACCTGACACTGAATATATTTTCTTATTAAAGGGTTACTATACAAATCCAGTAACTTTAGCTGAGGAACACGCTACTATTAGTGAAGTCGTTGTTCATACTTTACCTGTTGCGGATAATATAATTATTATTCCAAATAGTCCAGAAGCAATTATCACGAATTTAAAAGTTTTCGAAAATGAACTAATCTATCAAGTTAGTATAACTGATTTGTATAATGCTGCTGAAAATTCTGAATTGAAAGTAGTGCTTTCAGCTATAGATGAAAGTTATGAACAAATATTAGAAATTGGTCATAACATGGGTTTGTTTTCAGGTTTAATAAATGGGAAAGATTATAACTTAAAGGTTATTCTGGATCTAGAGAATTCTTATGCGGTTTTAGCAGAAGAGAGAGTCTTTACAACAAACAAATTAATTGGTGCAATTTCGGATTTGAATGTTTCTTCCTTGCTTGAACAAAACATAAGCGCTTATGTTGCAGAAATGGTATATGGTGATGTGATTGGATATACCGATTGGCAAATAAGATATGCAGCAATTATATCAGGGTTTGAAGAGGATGCTTATTATGAGACGATACCATTAGAACAGAATCAAGAGTCTTCAGAAGTTATTTTTTATGAGCCTTATGGAGAAGAATTCTATTTAGTGTTAGAAGCAATGCATAACGGGAATTTAGTTATTGTTGATGAAACTAGGGTTAAGATTCCTTTTGGGATTTATGCTTATGTTTATGTTTCGAACTATACTGATACAGAAGCGACTTTAAATCTTTATGCAGAAGTACCAAGTAGTGTAGAAACTAGTTTTGTTTTAAAGGTGTTTGAAAATGAAGTTTTAGAAGAAAGTATAAATCTTGATATGGAATCTATAATGCAAAATCAAGGCGATTATCAGATTTATAATTTAATTCCGAAAACTAATTATAGATTTGTTTTAGAAGCTACTTATATTAATCCGGATACAATGAGATTAGAAACAATGATTTTATCTGAAGAATCTATTGTGACCAATTCAAGTTTAATACCTACGTCATAAATAGTTTATTAAAAATACTAAATATATATTTAAATAGGAAAGTTTGAGGGAAAAGAATGAAATTTAAAGATAAATCAATAAAAGAAAAAAGAAATGTAATAATAATCTTATTAGTTGTATTTGTTTTGTTGCTGGTAAGTATATTGGGACCAATCATTTTTCCAGATACTTTATTTGCTGATATTATTGAAAATTCAGTAGGTAAGTTCTTTAACTTGTTTGGGTTTTTTAAGAATAATTATGTTGTTATAATCGAAACAATCGCTATTGTATTCTTTATGTGGTTAATTGATAAGTTGTTATTGGTATTGATTAGTTTATTACACATTAAAACTTTAAGAGGAACAACCATTACGCATTTGGTTAATTCATCGATTAAGTACTTAGCTTTTATAATTGCTATTTTCTTAATTTTAAGTGCATGGGGAGTGCAAACACCAACTCTTTTAGCTGGTGCTGGTATAATTGGATTAGCAATTAGTTTTGGAGCTCAGAGCTTAATTGAAGATATATTTAGTGGACTTTTCATTATTTTTGAAAAGCAGTATTCCGTTGGGGATATTATACAGATTGGGGATTTCCGCGGTGTGGTTAAAGAGATATCTTTACGTGTAACAAAGTTTGAAGATATCAATGGTGATATTAAGATTATTAATAATTCTGATATTAGAGGAGCAATTAATACTTCATCATCATTATCAAAAGCTACTTGTGAAATATCTATTGGATATCAGGAAGATTTAGAAAGAGTAGAAAAAATAATTTATGAAAATATAAAAGAAATTAGAAACAAAATTCCAAAAATAGTTGAAGGGCCTTTTTATTTAGGAGTCCAATCATTAGGTGAATCGTCAGTTGTCTTAAGAATAATTGCTATGGTTAACGAGGGCGATAGATATACCGTTTCACGTCATTTAAATAAAGAAATGAAGATACTGTTTGATAAGAATAAAATATCAATACCTTTTCCGCAACTTGTTATTCATGATGCTAATAAAACTGAGACGGAGTAACAATTAGCATTAGTTTTTATTTTTTTAAAAAATTATTATATTATAAAAAATGAATTCGATTTTTAAATTAATTATGATATCATATTTAATATGGGGTGATTCGTATGAAAAAGTTGGTTGGCAATCTTATGTATGGACAATCTGGAGGTCCAACTTCTGTAATTAATTCAAGTGCATATGGAGTTATTACTGAGGCTAAAAGGCAAAGTGAATTTATTAAAGATATTTATATTATGAAATATGGTATAAATGGAGCTTTAAATGAAGAATTTATAAAGATAACTGACAAAGATGAAGAAAATATTGAACTGTTAAAGTATACACCTGGTTCAGCTTTTGGATCTGTAAGACATAAGTTGCCTGATTATCGTGAAGATGATTCAAACTATGTAAGATTATTATATATTTTCAGAAAATATAATATTCGATATTTCCTGTATAATGGCGGAAATGATTCTATGGACACATGTTCCAAAATTGCAGAATATATGGACACTATTGATTATGATGTTAGAATTATTGGGATTCCAAAGACTATAGATAATGATTTACCTTTTACTGATCATACGCCAGGATTTGGTAGTGCTGCTAAATTCATCTCCAATACAATCATGGAAGTGTATTACGATATGTTGGCTTACTCTAAAGGAAAAGTGACAATAGTAGAGATTATGGGGCGCCACGCTGGTTGGCTAACTGCTTCAAGTGCATTAGCAAATATAACAGGTTTTGGTCCGGATTTAGTGTATTTACCTGAAGTTCCTTTTTCAATCGAAAAGTTTAAAAAAGATGTTATGAATGTATATTCAAAAAGGAAACAGTGTCTAGTTGCAATTAGTGAAGGTGTCATGAATCAAGAAGGTGTATTTATTTCTTCAAGTTCAGGAATGAAAGATGCTTTTGGGCATTTTCAATTAGGCGGTGTCGCTTCTAAGTTATCACAAACCGTTTCAAGTGATCTAGGAATATCTTCTAGATCAGTTGAATTTGGTTCTACTCAAAGAGCTGCAGCACATATTCAAAGTTTAACTGATGTTAATGAAGCAATTAGAGTAGGCGAAGAAGCGGTTAAGGGTGTAATTATCGGTAAAAATAATGTTATGGTTACTATTCAAAGAATTAGTGACAGCCCTTATGAAGTTAAATATGATTTTCATGATTTAAGAGAATGCGCTAATGTTGAAAAGAAGATACCAGCGAATATGATTAATAAAGAAGGAAACGGCGTAACACAAGCGTTTATTGATTATGCAATGCCTTTAATTCAAGGTGAAAATGAAAACATGTTTAAAGATGGGCTTCAACAATTTGCAAAATTTAAATAATGTCTGAAAAAGGCATTGTTATTTGCGGCTGTGGCGGAATGGTAGACGCGCTACTTTGAGGGGGTAGTATCCGTAAGGGTGTGTGAGTTCAAATCTCATCAGCCGCACCATATAAGAAGCATAGGTTTGACTTTCAAAGAAATGTCAATACCTAATTATATATATTATGAACAAGATACAAAACCACAGAGAAAAAATCACAAAAAGTGACTATTTTATCAAAAGTATGGTAATATTATTTTGT
>JBAYZV010000099.1:0-6716 GCA_041672325.1 Candidatus Izemoplasmatales bacterium | reverse complement strand
ACTTTGCATTTTTCGCAATAATACTGACATCAAATTTGTATCCTTTTTGCTTCAAAAACAATAATCCAAATGTCAATATAACTCTTGTGTTTCCTTCCCTGAATGGATGTATTTGCCAAATCTTTGCAATCATTCTTGTAAATAGATGCATAAAATCTTCCTTAGAAAGGAGTTCCCATTCCAGCCTGAAATATGTGGCTTTTACTGTCTCTAGCTCCTTGTTTATTTGATTAAAGTTCGTGTAATCGACACTCAAGCCATTCAAGATAGGTTCGTTTTTAAATATATTAATCGTTCGATTCTGTCCTGCCCAATCATAAACATTTGAAAATAATGCTTTATGGATTTGATAAATAGCTTTAACATCAATAATCTTAATATCCGTTTTTTGAATTGTAATTAATCCAAGCGTTGTCATACGATTTTCAAATTCATCCAGTAGAGTTTTGTCTTTGATGTTCGCTTTATTAATTAGAATATCAGAATTTTCATATAAATAAGGGTCTTTCATGATAAGTTTCTTCCCAAAGCAAAAACTGTAGTTTCGTAATCAATCAAATCTTGAGCATATAACCCAAGTATCCTAGTAGCGTATGCGTTGACTTTTTTTCCACCGGTTAGATTAATTGCATGAGCTAAAATCTCAATTTCCTTTTGTTTTTCCTGATTTGGCAATACGATTTGAAATGGAATTCCACGATTCAACTCGATTTGTTTTAAATACATATTGATTGCATATGACAAAGTAACACCTAAACCATTTAGAATAATCTCTACTGATTCTTTGAGATCGTCTGATACTCTAACGTGTATAATTTCATTTCTCATGTTTATCACCTCACAATAATTGTATCACATTTGATACACAATATCAAGATTTATGGAAAAAAGATGGGTTAATCTTTATCCCTTGAAAACGTAGGACATATACCCCCCTCTGTGTAATAAATAAATATTTAAGCAAAATTGGCGTTAATTACCTGGTGGATTTTTCTGATGAACATATTAGATCCATGATAAGTCACTTTAAAAAACGTTTAAAAACACTACTATAAATAGAAGAATAAGGTTATTAAAATCTATTTACAACCACAGTAATGTAGAAAACAATTACTTACTCGATCTAAAAAACTCAGAATCGAGATAGTTCATTATGATATGTTTACTGAAGAGGAATTAAAAAAAATAATGAACTACATAAACAAACTCGACTCTAGTAACCCTTATGAATTGACTAGGATGATTATAATTCTTCTTCTTATTGAAACTGGAGTAAGACAATCTGAACTATTAAACATTAAAATTAAGAATATTAATATTGAGTCGATGACAATTAAGCTTACTTCAACAAAAACAAAAGAAGAGGGGTATGTTTTCTTTACATCTATGTCTAAACAATTACTTCAAGAATACATTAATTTTTACCCAGAAAGAGAGTATCTTTTGTTCAATTATATGAGTTACAACAGGTTTAATTATAGACATTTAAACGCTTTTATGGAGCATCTAAGAAAAACACTGGATATAAAACACTGTCACGCTCACATGTTTAGACACACCATGGCCACTATGCTAATAGAAAACGGATGTCCTATTGATACAGTACAAAAACTACTAAGACATAAAGATATATCAACAACTCAGATATATTTGCATATGACTATCAAAAAAACAAAGAGTGATTATGATAAATATGCTGTTTTAACTAATCTAAACAGCAATAATTGTCATTAAATGTCAATGAGCCAATTTTTACTTTTTACATAGAAAATGCTATAATTTGATTATGTAAGGAGGTATAATATGAGTGTAATTATTTTTACAGATAGATATGGAGATAATGTCTATATAAATATTGATAGTATCTCTCATTTCAAATCAGACGGTAACGATAATACAATAGTCTTCTTGAATTCATATCAAGAAAATGGGCAAAATTATTTAATTGTTAAACACAGCCCCAGTTATGTGTTATCATCGATTAAGTCTGTTCAAGATTTAAATGTAAAAAAAGACTAGAATTCTAGTCTTTTTTCATGTCATTATCATCATCTATTAATCCAAGTAAATAATCTGCGGAAATTTCTAAAGCTTTGCACAATTTAACTATTGAGTCTTCAGTCATTTGTTGTGACTTTTCATACCTTGAAATTTGAGCTTGTGAGATGTTTGAAATCTTTGAAAGTTCGTTTTGACTAAACTTTTTCAGTTCTCTAATCTCTTTTAACCTGTTTTTTTTCATAAAATCAACTCCAATTTTTAATTTCTCATTGACAACTATACATATATGTATTAAAATGAGATTAGTTATACACTTATGTATAACGACTGCTGATTGAGTTGATATCCGATACTATCAACTCTCTCAGCTAAATAGTATCGGCTTTTCTTAAAGTTTGGTGCGGGCGACAGGACTTGAACCTGCACTCCTAAGAACTAGATCCTAAGTCTAGCGCGTCTGCCAATTTCGCCACGCCCGCATAAAGATGGTGACCCGCAGGCGATTCGAACGCCTGACCCTTTGATTAAAAGTCAAATGCTCTACCAGCTGAGCTAGCGGGTCTTTAAAAAAATGGCTGGGCTAGGTAGATTTGAACTACCGATCTCGGAGTCAAAGTCCGATGCCTTAACCACTTGGCCATAGCCCATTGTTTTTAAAGTAATTGGGGCGACTGATGGGACTCGAACCCACGAATGTCGGAGCCACAATCCGATGCGTTAACCCCTTCGCCACAATCGCCAAATCTTTTTCGCATATACTAGTTTACTAAAGGATATGTGTTTTGTCAAGAAATATATTTCCATTTTATAAAAAAGAAAACACAAAAACCAAAGATATTTTCACTTCTTTTTAATATGCAGCAATCGCTATTCCAAATCCTTTATTTCCTAAGTGAACAAAAAACACCGGACTAACATAATTTGTTCGATGAATAACAACTTTTGGATGGTTAATTTTAACATAATCTTCCAATTTTTGAGCCCATTCTTCGTTGTTTAAATCTATTATATCCAAATAAACTGAATCATATTTATTTGTATAATATTTAATTTTATCTACAAAAAATTCAAAACAAGCATTATTAGTTCTAGTTTTCTTAACTAATTCTAGTTTTCCATTGAGCATTTCTATTATTGGTTTAATTCTTAAGACTGTACCAAACAAAACTTGAACTCTATTTAATCTTCCGCCTTTAAATAAATGCATTAAATCCCCAAGTGTAAATGTAACTAGAGGTTCTTGAAAAACCTTATAGTACAAATCCTGAATCTGTTTAAAATTTGAACCTAATTCAATTTTATCAGCTAAAATTTGAATGCCATTAGCTATACCAAACGAAGCAGTTTTTGGTGAATGTATACTAATATCGATACTTTCATTTTCCAACATTGTTTTAGCGACTAAAGCTGACTGATAAGTTCCACTAAGTTTTTCAGAAATCAATACAACTAAAATATGTGTATATCCTTCAGAAATAAATTCGTTATATAAATCAATAAAATTTTGCGGAGAAGGTTGAGAAGTAAGTAATTTATATGATCCAGATAAATATTTATCCATATCTTCTCTAGTAAGTTCGCTTTCTAAATATTCTTCTTGATCAACTACTACTTTTAAATATGCAGTTTTTATGAAACTATATTTACTAAGTTCTTCTCTCGTATTTGTTGTACTATCAATTAACAAACCAATTTTGTCCATATTCATCACCTTTTTCTTTTCATCATTACTCTACGACACATAATACTTTATCATTGTTTTAATTCATTGTCAAGAAAATCAAAAATATATAGCGGTCATTTATGACCGCTATAAAATATTTATTTACTAGACTATTTATTTGTGTTCTTCTACGTATTTTTTATGTTCTTCAACAATTTTATCTATTAAGTTTCCTGGGACTTCTTCATAGCGTACAAATTCTCTTGAGAAAGTACCGGATCCTTGTGTCATTGCTTTTAAATCAATGGTATATTTTGTAATTTCTACTTCAGGAGCTTCAGCTATTACTTTTTGGTAACCATCCAAAGCAGGTTCCATACCAAGGACTCTACCTCTACGTTTATTAATATCGCCTAAAACATCACCTAAATACTCATCCTTTATTGTAATTTCAAGCTTATGTATTGGTTCTAAAATTGTTGGTTTAGCGCTCTTACATGCTTCTTTAAAGGCAATTGAAGCAGCCATTTTGAAAGCTAATTCATTAGAATCAACTGCATGATATTTACCATCAATTAAAACACCTTTAACACCTATTACAGGGAACCCAGCTAAAACACCATGTTCAAGGGTTTCTTGTAAGCCTTTATCAACTGCTGGAAAATAACCTCTTGGGACTGATCCTCCGAATATTTCTTCAGCAAATTCATATTCTCCGCTAGGATTTGGTTCAAATCTCATTACAACAACGCCATAATAGCCTGAACCTCCAGATTGTTTGATATAACGACCTTCAGCTGTAGCTGTTTGTTTAATTGTTTCACGATACACAATTCTTTGATCTTCAGATAAAACAGCTACTTTAAACATATTTTTCATTTTTTCAATGATGTATCCAAGGTGAATCATACCTTGCCCACCAATTAGCAATTGTGAAGTTTCTTTATTTCTAACCATTTCTAAAGTATTATCTTCAAGTTGAAGTTTAGCTAAAGCATTAGAAAGTTTGTCTTCATCCTTTTTGTTTTCGGGTTTAATGGCCACATACATTGTTGGAGTAGGTGAAATGATTTGAGGATAAACTATTATATTTTTCTTGTCAGATAAAGTAGTTCCTGTTTTCACATCAGCTACTTTAGCCATTGCACAAATATCTCCGGCGTGGAAAACATCCATAGGAATCTGAGTTTTGCCTAACAAAGTAAACACTTGTGATGCTTTGTCAGTATTTTCTTTAGTTGAAATATATATTTCTTGATCCTTTTGAAGTGTACCTGATTTAATTTGCATAATATTGATGGTACCAACAAATGGGTCTATTAAAGTCTTAAAAACAAATGCTGAAAAAGGTTCTTCATCTTTATAATGTCTTGTAACTTCTTCGCCTTTATCATTTGTCCCTACAAACCCAGCACTTTCTGAAACTGTTGGGAAGTATTCGCGAATCATATGTAGTAATGTTAAAGCACCAATATCTTTTGTACTAGAGCCAACAACTACAGGCACTGCTTCACCTGCATAAATTGATTTTTTTAATCCACAACGGATTTCATCCATTGTTAGTTCTTCACCTTCAAAATATTTTTCAAGCAAAACTTCATCAGATCCTGCAACTGTTTCGATTAAGTCTTGTCTTAATGCTTCAACTTTTTCTTTCTTTTCAGGATAGATTTCACCATCTACTGATGTATTTCCATCATAAATTCTAGCCTTTAATTCTACGATGTCTGCAAACCCATTAAATTCATCGCTTTTCCCTAAAGGCAAACAGAATGGTACTGCTTGTTTTCCTAATTTAGTTCTGATTTCTTCTAAAATTTCATCAAATTTAATATTTTCTTTGTCCATTTTGTTTAAGAAAATTATTGCTGGCAAGTTTCTTTTTTTGATTTCTAGCCACATTTTTTCTGCACCAACTTGAACTCCGCTTGAAGCATCAATCACTAAAATAGCAGCGTTAGCTACAGATATTGAGTGAGTTATATCTCCAATCAACTCATCAGCGCCAGGAGCGTCTAAAATGTTGATTTTTTTCCCTTTGAATTCTAAAGGTAATAAACCAGTTGATAAAGAACTTAATTTACTTTGTTCTTCAGGAGTGTAATCAGAAACTGTGTTTTTCTTTTCGATAATACCTTTCTTATCAATCGCCCCTGCAGTAAATGCTAAAGACTCAGATAAAGATGTTTTGCCACTTCCAAGGTGGCCAAGTAAAATAACGTTTTTTAAAGCATCTGCCTTATATTCATTCATAAAAAATCTCCTTCCGTATAAAACGCTTTCAGTCTTATTACATTATATCATAAATGATAAAAAAGAAAAGATTATATAGGTAGTTTTTTAACTTGATATAACATGATAATTTAGTCTTATTTGTTATAAATACAAAATTGAATCAATTTTTATATCAAATTTAATCTAATCATAAAAAAATACATATTCAATTTGATTCCTGCGCTTTAAAAATTCTTGTCCAATTAAAAAGCCACAGATATCATTAACAAAAAATGCAACAAAACAAACCCCCAAAAGGAAAAGGAAATTGAGGAAAGACTAGCAAATATCCAAAGTGCAATTAAAACCAAATCATGACAAGCATATGCTAGTGCATAAAACCTACTTCTTCTTAGCGTTAAATATGAAGCTAGAAACCTTATGAATATTGAAATCGTGCTTAACACTAAATAATTTGCACTAAAACATCTCAATATAATGTAGAAAAAAATTGTGACTAAAATTGTTTAAAAAAACAAAAAATATATACTCTATTTCATTAACTACATTTACTTTTACTACTAAATTATCTTTTTTGTCTCTGTGTTTAAACCATGAAAAAATCGCTAAAACAGCAATAAACTAGGTCCTGCCTAGATATGTAATCATTTCACCATAATATTCAAAAGAAAAAGAACCATATGCATAAAACAAAGAAAAAACCACAATCAATATTTGTTTTTATATAATTAGCTTTTGCTACAAATAACAATGCTGTAACTCCTAATAATGAGGTAATTAGATAAATATATTTTGTGTTTTTGACCAATATAAATGA
>JBAYZV010000098.1:0-6716 GCA_041672325.1 Candidatus Izemoplasmatales bacterium | reverse complement strand
ATTGTTAATTGTAAATGTTGATACATCTTTTTGTAATTTGTAGTTTTTATTAAATATTAAGTCATGTGAATTTGTTACATCAGTGTTAGAAGCGTCAAAAACTTTTTTGTCAGGTTTAACTGTGTATACCACTTCGTTTTCTGAATTCTTAATGAGGATATCTTCATCTTCATCATATGGATCAATTTTACTCATGGTATAGTAGAAAGTGTTTGCGTCTTTGTAAGCCTTAGCTTCACTAAAAGTATCAAAAATATTTTCTTTTTTAACGACGATTACTTCGTTTGTATTAATTAGATTACCTAAAGAATCAATAGAAAAGCTTGCATCATCTTCATCGGTATAAAAATCATTAGCTCCCTTGGTATAAATAATTTCTTTATTTACATCAACAAGATTATCATTTTCATCAAAATATAAAACATCAACAGTAGTGTAAGCTTCTACTATATTATCTTCGTTATCTTCCAAAGATTCATAAGTGTAAGTATAACCTTTATATTGCGCTAGCGTAGAACCGTACAATTCTACTAAATGAAATTTTTGTAAAACAGCATTTGCATCTTCTTTACTAGTAAAACGAATATTGATAGCTTTCATATCTTCAAAATATGAATTTATGAAATTAGTAGCTACTTCATTTTCAGTGATTTGTTCTGTTAAAGTTTTAAGAGAGTATTTTTCTCTTGCGATTAACAAACTAACATATTCGTTTTCATTGCCTTCATAACCAGCTAAAAGCATTGATCTAGCAAATTCATCTTCCATTGTTTGTTTGTTTTCAGCGTCCATTTCAGCAATTGCATCATCATCTTCAGTTCCATAAGTTAATAATTTAATCTTATTGGAGATTTCGGTTTCTGATATATTTTCGAAATATTCTTTTAACAATTCAGCGTCAACCAACATTAATAATTGTTGAATACCGTTGTTTGCTTTTATGTATTCATAGATTTCTTCATTTGTTATTGTGTAGATTACATTGCCTTCATTATCGAGTCTTTCATAAAAGACTTCGTTTGGTTCACCTAAAGAAGGTATTGTTTTGTTTCCGACTGTTAAAGCCAAAACGATTGCGCCAACCGCAATTACTAAAACGATTGATCCAATTATGATAATTTTTTTTGCTAATGAGTTATTCATGTTTTTCCACTCCTTATTAAATTTCGCAATATATATCATATCATTTTTTATGTCTAAAAACAATAAATATATTGTTAATGTTTTGTGATAAATCTCAGATTTTAACAATATACTGATAGCAAGTAAACATATTTATCATATTATATGTTATTTATTTGCTTTTTGCAAAGGAAAGTGCAATCTACACTAAAACATCACGAACTGATCTTTTGTTAGTTATTAACGTAATTTGAAGGCTCTGAATAATGGAAATTGATTGACAAAATAGAGGTTTAATTATATAATTAACCTGTAAATAGCAAAACTAGTGAAAGCTAGTGACGCAAAGCTATAGGGCCTTCGACAAAGATGGTAGCCAGTTGCCGTTGTCTTAAATGACGAGGGCATTTTTTATTTCATGTGAAATAAAAATGCTTTTGTAGAGATAATGGCTTTTTTTATATCAATTTTATCATATAATATTATAAGAGGAGAGATGCTTATGTTGATCAACACTAAAAGACAATATATATATTCTTTGGTATTGCTCATACTAGCAATTTCCTCTTTTATCTTTGTTACTTATGCTTGGTACACGACAAAATTTGCTCAAACTTTAGATTATGATCCTGATATGGGATATGTAGATGTTGACATTAGGGTATATTTTGATGATGGCAGTTCTACTGGTTTAGACGCATCAGAAGTACAGATTTCACCAACTCAAACTAAACCTGGAGTGTACTATGTAAATATTGATAATGAAGCTTCTGATCAGTATATTGAAAACCTAAGAGTAAGTATACTAACAGAAAGTAATATTCATAGTTATATTCGAGTAAAAATTCTTAAACAACTTACTTTAACATATACTGATTACCTTGGCGATGTAACTGAACTTTCTGTGTATATGAGTGATGATGTGCTTAAAGATTTTCGCCTTTATTATGATTTAGAAAATTGGTATATTGATTCAACAACAAAAGCTTATTATATTGATGCGAACGGAGATATCCGAGATTCAAGCGGAATAGAAATCTATACTCTTGTTAGTACAGGTATTTTTACTGATACAGCTACTGAAACAGAGACTTACTATTTGAAAACAGGTAGAAATTTAGAAGACGCTGAAACGAATGGAAACTTAATTATTCTTGGAACTAATATTTTAGATTCGCAATCTGAAGCTATTGATTTTGAAAACCGATACTTTCAATACATATATTATAAATCTTCTGTAAATAGTTTATATACTATTCCTTTAATTGTCGCTTTCCCTGAAAGCGTTAATTTTGGCTCTTACCCAAACGGTTATTCTTTGCAGATAGCTTTTCAAGTAGAAGCAGTACAAGGTTTAGGTGGGCCTGAAAATATGTGGGGGTTATCAACACCTCCATGGGGCGGAAGTTGGTAGGTGATGTTTATGAAGATTAAAACTCATAAGATTATCATTTTTAAACACAGCTTAGTTGTTATATTAACTTTGCTTTTTGCATTTATAAATATTGGCTTTTTTGTTAAAGATACCCAAGCAGTCTTAAATCCAATAGATCCAGGTAAGTATGTAGATTTTGATGGTACTTTTAATTGGGAAACAAATATCATTGATCAAAGTTTGAGTACTAATTATATTTCTTATACTGAATATCGTTCATCTATATGTACCGTCTCCTCAGAAACTTGTGATACAGATAAAATCATTAGATTTGATACAGCTGAAGAATTATATCGTTTCTCAGTTGATGTTTCATTTGAAGAAGTATACATTACTGGGAATCCAACAGAAGATGTTAAACTTAGTGATGATAAGATAAACCAAATTCTTGATCAACACTATGTACTTGGTAGAGATATAGATTATTCTGTAATGAAGTCTAAGACTTTTATCCCAATAGGATATATATTCGGTGATTTAAATCCAACAGAAAGATCTTATTATCAAAGGTATTTTACTGGTATTTTTGATGGTCAAGGATTTGAGATAAAAAACTTGTACATGTCTGGGTATGAATATTTAATATATGTTGATAATAGCAATCCAGAAACAATTGATATTGCAATGACTGAGTATTATGGAATGTTTAACTATAATGCTGGAGTGATTAAAAATATAGGCTTTGTTGATATGTATACTGAGTTATTGCAGATGAATCCTGAACTTACAAAGTTAACAAATGTTGTTGGTTTTAATATGCCAGATCCAAAAACATGGGATGGAGAAGATTTTACCAAATATGGTTCTGTTGAAAATATATATGTAATTGATAATAGGACTAGCGTTACTGAAGCTGGGATAAGATATTTAGTCGGAACATCTTCTGAAGATTTTACTGCTTCAGGAATTGTACATACAAACGCGGGTAATTTCGAGAATTCTTACTACGTTTCACAAGTTGTTGTAAATGCTAATTTCATCAATAAATTCACAATTCAACCTGTATTATTTAGTAATACTGGTTCAGTTATTATAAATCTAGGTGAAGTTAATCAAGATGTCATCACAGTAACAGGCTTATCAAGTAATCTAGTTTATGATAGTACCAAGTATTTGTTTGGTGATGTTGATGTAGACGAAGACAATATTATAGACTTTACTGTTGAAGAACCAAATTCCTTACTAGCGAGCGGTATATCAACTAGTGACATTAAAAATGGTATTTTCACTTATAATGCTAATACTTGGTATTTTTATCCTCAAGATGGATATCCTATTTTAAAAGGATTAATCTATTCCGGAGGGGTTTATGAAATATGGGATGCTATAGATTTAGCTTTTTTCAGTAGATTATTAAATAAAAATTCAGTTCTTAATGATTTGCCTTTTACTAATTCAAATTATGTTTTAAAAGCAAATATTGATATGAGTATTTTATCTCCAGGTTCTTATCAAGTGCCTACCAAGGTTTTCCATGGAAGTTTTTCCGGTGCTAATGGTAGCGAAGAACTTTTAAGTGATAATTTCTATATTTATGGTTTAGTAATAAATGGTGGGTATTCCTATAATAATGAGCACTTTGCTGGTTTATTCTCAAGATTAGGATCTGGAGCGGTGGTTAAAGATTTGATTTTTTCTCAATCTCAAATTAATTTAACTAATACAAACACTATTTATTCTCAGACATTCTATGTAGGCGCAATTGCTGGACAGATGACAAATTCAACTGTAGAAAATGTTTTATTGGATGTTGATTTAAATCTAGGTACAGAAGCTTTGAGTACTACATATCTTGGTGGGGCTATTGGTAAAGGTTCAGGAATTATTAATCAAGTCTCTAATAGTGCAGATATTGATTTTGGAACTCATAGTTTTACGAGTTCACAAGCTGTAAATTCATATTACTATACTGGTGGTATTATCGGTTCTTCAAATGTAGATTCTCCAATTTATATCTATGATACTGTAAACAAAGGTGATATTTATGGATTTGCAACTACTTCCGATATTGTATTGCCAACAGGTGTTGATTCAATAAATGTATATATAGGCGGAGTAATCGGCCATATTCAAAATACAGAAGTGGTTATTCATAATTTAGTATCAGTTGCTAATAAAGGTGATATTTATATTGGTTCTGTTAAAGAAACAACTGTGGCAGAAGCTTATCAATATATAGGTGGAGTGTTTGGCGCTTTAGAAGGCAAAGCCCCGGTTTTAGAAGATGAATTCGGATATCGGTTTGCTAATCTATATAATGAAGGAGATCTAATCTCAGAATATGGTTATGAAACTGCGAGAATAACAAGTGCTGGCATTGGCGTCTCTAATACAACTGAGAATGTTGAGTATGCTTTATTATATAATCACGGTAATTTTAACCAAGATTTAACTAATTTTCCTCAAGTGGACTATTCAACAGATTTATTTATTAGTGAATATGGGGAGGGTTATAATTATAATCGCTGGATTGAAATCTACAACGGGACTGCAGAAACAGTAAATCTAAGTGGATATTCATATAAAGTAGGGCTTAATGGTGGAACATGGAGTTATGAGTTTGATTTGTCAGGTTATTTAAATCCTGGAGAAACACATGTGGTATCTGATGTGGATGCATCTCCAGAAGCTTTAGCTAAAACAGATTTAGAAAATCCTTGGTGGAGATTTGATGGGAATGACTCGGTAGGGTTGTTCAAAAATGATGTTTTAATAGATATATTTGGAGTCTATAGAGAAGACCCAGGAACTGGTTGGACAGTTGATGGAGTTACTAACGCAACGCGTGATCATGTTTTAGTAAGAAAGAGCAGTTCATATCAACCAACAACAACATGGAATACAAGCGATTGGATAGTATATCCGAGTGATGATGTTTCATATTTAGGTTTTCACGAGATTGATAGATGTGATGATGTAAACCATTATTTATTGGATTATTCAGCGACTATTTTTGAAATAAGTGAAAATGCAATTGAGGTAACTCTTACTAGAGCTTATAACTATGCTAATTTCACTTTTGATTCACCTGTTTATCAAGATATCTCACCTTTTTATTATTCAAATAATAATAATTTGACTAATATTAGATATTCAGCTAATCACGGTAATATTTACTTTTGGAGTTCTGCCGGGAATGAACAAATTAAGACAACGGGAGAAACCAATATTTCTGCGATAACATTAAATACCAACGTTAATTATCTGACGGTTCATAATAACGGCCAGATTACTGTTGTAAATGTGGATATAGATAGCTTTCCTATTTACATTTCAGGATTTACGAAATATCTTTCATTAGACAGGTATATAAAGAATTCTGTAAATGATGGAAATATAACTTTCGCTGATATTACAGGTTCCGGCAATATCTACGTAAGTGGTTTGGTAAATTATAATAATTCTGGTGACTTGCAAGATGAAAATCAATCACCTACTCAACCTATTGCTACAGAGGGAATCATTAATACAGTAAACTCTGGCAATATTAGTACAACTTATAGTTCAACAAAATATGGAGTAGATGGATTAAGTAATACTTTTGTTGGAGGGTTATCAACATTAAATAAAGGATCAATTCAAGATTCAACCAACCTAGGTGATATTAGCTTAGTTAACACAAATACGCAAGGGGTTACTAATTTTTCACCAAGTACTGCGAGTGCTTATGAAGGTGGGTTAATAATTGATTATACAACCGGAATAGCTGCTGGTGGTGTAAGTGCAATAGTTCTAGATGGTAATTCACGTATTTTCGATTCAAGTAATAACGGTAATATATTAGTTAAGACCTATCGTTTTTCAAGAGCAGGAGGAATTCTTGGAGTTTCTTTATGGAAAGAAGCTTATGCTGGTGGGATAACTTCAAGTATGGGTTTAGTAGATAATATTCAAAATTCTAAACTTGCAAATGGGTTAAATTTCGGAGATGTTTCAGCTCTTACCAATGTAATTGAAGAATATTCTCTAACTCCTGTAACAAGAGATTTAGATTTAGTAATAGGAGATAATCCAAATATAAATTATTCTTCATATAGATTGGTGCCATTGTATTACACAGACACTATGGGTTCTGAACAACGTCTACCTGTTTACGCTGTAGCTGGCGGGGTTATTGGATATGGGTTATCTTATATGAATAACATGTTAAATCATGGCA
>JBAYZV010000097.1:0-6726 GCA_041672325.1 Candidatus Izemoplasmatales bacterium | reverse complement strand
CATAGTAATAACCAGCGTGTTTTAACGCTTCTGATACAGATAAATATGCATCTCTTAAAGAAACATACTTACCGACTAAAGCAATAGTTACTTGCTTTTTTAACATCTTGATTCTTTTTACCAAATCTTCAAAAACAGTAATATCTGAAGGTGATTCAACTAATCCTAATTGTTTAGAAACCAGAAGATCAAGACCTTCTTTTTTTAAGTTAGAAATTACTTCATACAAAACTTCAACATCTAAACATTCAATCACCGCTTCTTTTTTGACATCACAAAATAAAGCAACTTTTTCTCTAATATCTAGTGAAATTGGTTTTTCAGTTCTTAATATAATAATATCTGGTGTTATACCTAAAGAACGCAACTCTTTAACACTATGCTGAGTTGGTTTAGTTTTTAATTCCCCTGTTGTTTCTAGATAAGGAACTAATGTATTGTGAATAAATAAAGTATTTCTATCTCCTAAATCTCTTCTCATTTGTCTAATTGCTTCAATAAAAGGTAGTGATTCAATATCACCGACAGTCCCTCCAATTTCAGTAATTAAAACATCACAATCGTATTGTTCAGCTAAAGAGATTAACCTTCCTTTTATCTCATTGGTAATATGAGGGATAACTTGAACTGTAGCGCCTAAATAGTCTCCTCTTCTTTCTTTATCAATCACAGATTGATATATTTTTCCTGTTGTAATTGAAGAATTTTTTGAGAGGTTTTCATCAATAAATCTTTCGTAATGCCCTAAATCCAGATCTGTTTCTCCTCCGTCATTAGTGACAAATACTTCACCATGTTGATATGGTGACATAGTTCCTGGATCAACATTGATATAAGGATCAAGTTTTAACATAAATACTTTAACACCTTTGTTTTTTAATAATCTGCCTAGTGAGGCAGCTGCTATTCCTTTACCTAAAGAAGAAACAACACCACCTGTAATAAAAATATATTTTCTCTCTCTCATTTTTTTCTCCTTTAAAAATAAAAAAGGGATCTCCATTTGGAGAACCCTTTTTTTGTGAGCTCTTTAAGATTATATCAAAATAATTTTCAAGTTTCAATCATCTATTTACTTTTATTTCTTAACTTCTTAAAAAAGCTTTTTAATAAGTCGTCAGATTCTTTAGCTAACACATCCGTTATAACTTCAACCTGATGATTAAAATTCTTTAGATATTCTTTCAAAATACTATCTAAAGACTCATATTTAGCATCTCTCGGTCCATAAATCAACCTTTTAAATCTAGCAGAAGCAATTGCGCCAATACACATTAAACACGGTTCTAAAGTAACGTAAATATCACAATCATCTAATCTCCATGAATTTAGATTCTGACAAGCTTGGTTAATAGCGATTATTTCAGCGTGGTGTAATACATTTTGATTGCTCTCTTTTTGATTATGAGATCTTGCGATTATTTTATTATCTTTAACAATTACGCAACCAACAGGTATTTCATCTTTTTCATATGCTTTTTGAGCTTCTTTTAAAGCTTCTAACATAAAAAGTTCATCTTGAGTCATTTTAAAAACTCAAACTTTTTTGGTTTATTTGGAACCTCATGACATTCTCTGCAACGTGCTTCATATGAATCTTGAGCCCCGACAAGAATAATTGGATCATCATAATTTGCAGGTCTTCCGTTAATAATTCTTTGAGTTCTTGTGGCTGGCGTATGACATTTTACACAAATAGCGCTTAGTTTTGAGACATACTCAGCTAAAGCTAACAACTTCGGCATAAACGAAAACGGTTCTCCTCTAAAGTCTCGATCTAACCCACTCACTATTACCCTAATACCTTTATCAGCTAAATATTCGCAAATATCAACTGCTTCTTCATCGAGAAATTGTATTTCATCTATAGCGACAACATTCGTAAATTCATCAACATATTTAATGATTTCATGAGCTTTTGAAATATTAATAGATCTAGTACGACTATGATCATGACTAACTACTTCATTTTCTGCGTAACGATTATCAATAACTGGCTTAAACACTAAAATGTTTTGTTTAGCATATTCTAATCGTTTCACTCTTCTTATTAATTCTTCAGTTTTTCCAGCAAACATCGGGCCAGTTATAACTTCTATCCAACCATCTTTTTGATTTAAATACATTATAGAATCTCCTTAGTTTTTTATAATATTATTATACAAAAAAGAAATAAAAAAAGCCAATTGAATTTGGCTTTATTTATACTTTATTTTCGTTATTTATTTTCTTCTTGTTCTTGTTCTTGATCTTCAGCAATACCGTATTTTTTGTTGAACTTATCAATTCTACCAGCTGCTACAGTATACTTTTGTTTACCTGTATAGAAAGGATGGCAATTGGAGCAAGTATCAACCTTAATGCTTTTATTCGTTGAGCCTGTTTCAAAAGTATTTCCACAAGTACTGCAAGTCACTGTAACGTTATGATATTCTGGATGTATATTCTTTTTCATATCATATCTCCTTCCGCCATGAATGTTTCTTGTTCATAGTAAGTACATTACAAGCAAAATTATTATAACAAATACTAAAATAAAAAGCAAGAAAAATTGTATTTTGAAATAAAAAACATCTAATAATAAGATAAAGACGTATTTGGGTGATTATTTTTCTTTATAAACGCAACATATAAACGATAAGTAATTTTAAAAAAAGGTGATAAATGATATAATATGTTTAATAAAAGATAAAAAAGGAGATTATATCTAGTTATTTATATTTTTTCTAGATAAACTGATAATATGAGCAATTTTAGAGAAAAAACTTTAGAATTACATCGTAAAAATACAGGAAAATTAGATATTTTACCTAATATAAAATTAGACAATCTAGACGACTTATCTTTAGCATATACACCTGGAGTAGCTATTCCGTGTAAAGAGATTGCTAAAGATAAACAAAAAGCCTATGAGTACACAATGAAAGGCAAAACAGTAGCTATCGTTACTGACGGTTCCGCAGTTTTAGGTTTAGGTAAAATCGGACCGGAAGCGGCTTTGCCAGTAATGGAAGGAAAATCTGCCTTACTATATAAATTTTCACAAATCCAGGCAATGCCAATTTGTCTTGATACTTATGACGAAGAAGAAATAATTAAAACAGTAAAATATATTTCTCCAAATTTCTCCGCAATTATGCTTGAAGATATCCAAGCCCCAAAATGCGTTTATATCGAAAATTCGCTACAAAGAGATCTTGATATACCGGTTTTTCACGACGACCAACACGGGACAGCCATTGTTGTTAGCGCTGCCTTATTAAACGCATTGAAAGTTGTGAAAAAGGATTTATCAAAAGTAAAAATAGTTGTGAGCGGTAGTGGAGCAGCTGGCTCAGCTATTATTAAATTGCTTAACAAATTAGGCGCAAAAGAAGTATATAATTATAATATTTTAGGCGTTGTTAATATTAGTAAATACGATCAATATGATGTCGTAGTTAAAGATTTAATAGATAGTAAATTAATTAAAACTGATGAAAAAATTAATAGTTTACACGATTTAATGAAAGACAAAGATGTGTTTATTGGTGTTTCTGCTAAAAACATTTTAACAGAAGCTATGGTTAAATCAATGAATGAAGATAGCATAGTTTTCGCTTTAGCCAATCCTGATCCCGAAATCGATCCTTTATTAGCTAAAAAAGCGGGAGCTAAAATCATTGGAACAGGTAGAAGCGATTATCCAAACCAAATAAATAACGTTTTAGTATTTCCAGGCTTAATGAAAGGCGCATTAAAAGCTCGCGCTCATTCCATTACTGATGAAATGAAGTTAACTGCTTGTAGAACTTTAGCGAGTTTAGTATCTAATGAAGATTTAGATGAAAACAATATCTTGCCGGCTATTTTTGATAAGCGAGTTGTAGATGTCATAACTGACGCCATATATCAAGCAGTAAAAAAAGGCTAAGTTAGCCTTTTATAATTTTCTTAAGTTCTTGATATAATCTTGAAACAGGAAAACCTACAATTGTGAAGTAATCACCAGAAATGCCTTTTACAAATCGTGCACCATGATCTTGAATACCATAAGCTCCTGCTTTATCTAAAGGTTCTTTCGTTTTTATATAATCGTCAATTTCTTCGTTTGTTATGTCCCAAAATGTAACATTCGACTGTGTGTAAAACGATTTAGATTTTCCTTTGGTAATAATTGCGCACCCTGTAAGAACTTTGTGAGTTTTATTTGACAGCATCTGTAAATAATGTTTAGCTTCTTCTTCTGATTTAGGTTTACCGAGAATTAAATCATCAATAACTACTAATGTATCGAAACCTAAAACTAAATCTTCTTTATGAGTTTTAAATACAGCTGAAGCTTTTTGAAAAGCCAAATCCATAACCAATTCCTCATGTGAAAGACTTGGATCATTTACTTCTTCAACATTAGGCGAAATTGCTTCATATTCCATATCTAATAATTTAATAAGTTCTAATCTGCGTGGAGATTGACTAGCTAAGATTAATTTCATATGTTCACCTCATCATATCTTGTATTATATCAAAACTTCACTAAATTAAAAACATTTTATTTTCGTTTAAAAAAAACATAATTCTATCACAGATATTTGATATTATATCTATGCAATCAAATTTTCTCTTTTATTTTTATATTTGAGCATAGAGATAATAATTTTCTATGCTCAATTATTATATCAGGAGGCGATTAGCTTGATTCAAAATTTTGGAAATAACTTAATTAAAAAAAATGATTCTCTTCTTTTAGCTGTGAGTGGCGGCATTGACTCGATGGTAATGCTTGATATCATTTATAAAATGAAGGGAAAATTAAATTTAAAACTATATATTGCTCATGTTGACCATCAAAAAAGGGATTCAAGTAAAGATGATTGTGATTTTGTAGTTGATACAGCCAAGGAATTAAATATTCCTTATTTTGTTGAAAATCTCGAACATAATGACGAAGATAATTTTCATGATTATGCACACAGAAAAAGATATGATTTCTTTTATAAAGTAGCGAAAGAAAACAATATTAACAAAGTTGTTTTAGCTCATAACGCTAATGATAATGCGGAAACAATTTTAATGCGCTTATCTAGAGGAAGTTCTTTTGAAGGATATCGAGGTATTCTAGAAAGTAATTACTATAATGATTTATTAATTATCAGACCACTTTTACATGTATCACGAATGGATATTGTAGTTTATCAACAAGCAAATTTAGTCCCTTTTCAAAATGATCCGACAAACGATATGGATGATTATACTAGAAATAGATATCGTCACCATTTATTACCTTTAATCGCAGAAGAAAACCCTAGATATTTAGAAAAATTATCACAATTTGCTTACTACCAAACTCTAGGATATGAATTAATAGATGATCTAAGTAATACTTTCTTAAAAGAGGTTGAATTTAATAACGAAGTGACGATTAGTATATCAAAATTTGTAAATAATCATAAGATTATTCAAATTGAAATAATTAAGAAAATAATTAATCGTCTAACTAACAATCAAATCGAGTTATCATTTAAAAACTTTGTTGATATAATTGCTTTAACTACAAACATTAAACCGCATGTAAAGTTTGCAATTGAATCTGCAATTTATATAAACAAAAGCTATGATAATCTAACATTTAGTCTAGAAGAAATCGATCAAGTAAATTACAGTTTTACTGTTAATGAATATAAGGAAATTAAACTTCCTAATGGTTATTTAGTTTCCATCACGAAAAATGCAAACAAAAATAATGGTTTTCTTTATAAATTATGTTATAATAATCTAGATTTAGTCTTTCCATTAACCATTAGAAATAGGTTAAATGGAGACAGGATTTCTACTTCTTCTGGAACAAAAAAACTTAAAAATGTTTTCATTGCTAAAAAAATCCCACTGAAAGAAAGAAATTCTATACCTATTTTTCTAAATAAGAATGAAGAAATTGTATTTATCCCGGGTGTTTTTGAACCAAATACGGTTGGTAATAATGAACTCTATATTGAAATTAAGAAAGGGTAAAATATGTTAGAAAAAGACATTAAGAAAATTTTAGTTAGTCATGAAGAAATAGTTGAAATATCTAAAAAACTTGGCGAAACAATTACTAAAGATTATAATGATAAATCGCCAGTTATTATTGGTTTATTAAAAGGCTGTTTACCATTTATGGCTGAATTAATTAAACATATTGACATCTATTGTCAAATCGAATTAATGGGTGTTCAAAGCTATCATGGCGGTACAGAATCATCAGGAAACGTTAAAATTACAAAAGACTTAGATGTTTCTGTCGAAGGACGACATGTGATTATAGCTGAAGACATTGTTGATACTGGCAGAACAATTAATGTAGTAAAAAATCTTTTAAAACACCGAGGCGCTTTATCTGTTGAAGTTGTTACTCTTCTCGATAAACCTTCAGGAAGAACAGAAGTTTTCACTCCAAAATACATTGGCGCTACAATTCCAAAAGAGTTTGTTGTTGGCTTTGGTTTAGATTATGATGAACTTTATCGAAATCTTCCTTACATCGGAGTTTTGAAACCAGAAATATATAATAAATAAGGGGGACATATCTATATGGCAGCTGTTAATAATTCTCAAAAAAAACCAATGAATAATCGTTCAACACGATTTATAATGATAGCACTGATGGTCGTTTTAATAATAGCGATATTTTACAGTTTTGGAAACGCTAATGGGCCAAGAGAAATTAGTAATTCTGATTTTTCATACCTTTTAGACAAAGGGGGT
>JBAYZV010000096.1:0-6782 GCA_041672325.1 Candidatus Izemoplasmatales bacterium | reverse complement strand
GAATAAATCTCGCAATACGTAATTTACGAAACCTTTCCCTAAACCTTTTGACTGATAAATAGGAGCTATTCCCAAAGGCCCAATACCAGCTAAATTATCAAATAGTTTATAAAGATTCAGACTATTTGGATAATGATGATTATTACTCAAAGCACTATTGATAAATCCTATAATTTTGTTCTTATGCAGTAAAATATATACTTGGTTTATTGAATTATTACTGACTTCTAATAACCATCTTTTCGAAAAGTTATCGTTAATAAAGTTCAATAATTCATTTCTTCTTTTTAAATCTGCTTTTTTGATTTCATAATCATTTGATAGCCAAATTGTTTCTGGAGAAGTATATGCAATCAAGTTATAGTTGAGATACTCTCTAGCAAAACCTTGGTTGGAAAAGAAACGATGTACTTCATCATTTCCTTCCATAAACACACCTGAAAATAAACACTCCGGGTCTGAACCAAGAAATATTTTTTTATAATTGTTCTTTTTAGCTAATTCATACGCTTCTTTGATTAGTAATTTACCATAACCTAAAAATTGTTTATCTTTAATCACATGAATAATACTTATATATAAATTTTCGTCCAAGACTTTAAAAACTATTGTGCCTATATATTCTTCATTATCAAATAAACAAAATGACTCGTTAATAAGAGTATAATCTGAATTAATAATTTTTATATTGAATAGTTCTTCACTTAATAAGAACGTGTTACTAAATTCATTATTCCAATGGTCTAAAATTAAAGATGTATTACTAATAATTTTTTGGGTAGTAATTAGCTTCATACTTTTTATATGTATTCCTCTTTTTTCTCTAAAAAATAAGTTAAATTGTACAATGTACCATCGCCATTATTTGGGTTAATATTTACGATTTCTCCCCCAAGCAATTTATCGACCCCATCATAATTTATTGTAAAGGTATCCGAAAAATCTCCATTTACATTAGTTCCAATGGGACACATCATACTAGCGGTTCTTTCTTCAGTCATTGGCACTTTATAGGTTATACCATTAATTTCTCGGTACAAATAGACTTCATGCCAAATGGCATCTACAACTTTTGCGTTAGTATTTAAAGTTGGTTTACCCTCATTAGCTGATTGATCAATAGCATTTACTCTTTTAAATTCTGATTTTAATTCACCGATGCCCGGAGAAGAAAATTCTGGAGTAACAAATATTCTATTAAAATCTTCTTCTAACCCATATTCTGTGCGTTTATTAATATATTTTTGATTAGTAGTTAATGAAATAAGCTCAATTCGCATTTGCATATAACCAGGTCTTGGTGAAAACACACTCATCTGAACCTTATCACCTGGATAGTAATAAAACTCATGATCACTAACATTTGCGTTTTTCCAACAGTTATTATTAGCACAATCTTCTTGCGTTGTTATATAACGCCAAAACGGTCTAAAAGCAACACCAGACTCAGAAATCTGTGCGGATGTTCCGTCAGTATGACCAATCATCCAAGAAAGACCTACATCACTTTCATAATAAGCGTGTCCACCCATATATATAGATGAGTTATCTAAGTAATATGTTGGTCTAGTAACATCATATCTCTCTTCGTCAGGAATAAACTCTGGAAGGGTAATAGTACCTTCTATTCCAAGCCAGTAGTCTTTGCTAGAAACAACTTTACGATATATTGCACCTGGAAAACAACTTGGAGTTCCTGGTTTAGGCGATTCATCTTCAATTGTCCCCGTGTAAATAGGAGATAAATGCAACAAATTAACAGGTAATGTATCTGGATCTTGTGCAACAAAAAAACTATAAGTTTTTGATTGAGTAATACCCATATAAGTTAATTCTAATGTCAAATTGATAAACATCGGATAGTCTTTAAGAGTAACAATACCTGTATTAGTTAATGATGTAGAATCTGAACTAACCCATGACGCTTCTACTATCTTACCATCAAGATTGTATTCCGTTGGTAAAGTAAGATTGTCAATTATTGGTTCTGTTGGCATTTCAATTAAACTATTAAAAACTGCATAAATAACAAGAAAAGCTTCATTTCCATTTACTATTATGTCATAGCTCTTATTAAGAGTTTCACCCTCATATTCAAGAGTAACTGTCAAAACAGCATTTTTGTCGGCTACATTAGGAGTGATTTTTCCTGTGTTATCAATCACTTTTGAAGCTGTTGAATGCCATGTAGCATTAACTAGATGCCCATTTACATCAAGTGATACAGGTAATTCAATATTCTCATCAATATTACTCGGAATATCAATAATAGTCAATGCTTGCTCTAATATTTCATTTTTGCTCATAGTAATATCTATTGTGTTTGGTATGTTTGTAGTATGTTTGGAACTTGCTGTGCCTTCACATGAAACAAAAGTGAAGGCTAGCAAAATAACTATTAGAAATTTAGCTTTTTTAAAAGCAAAATTAATTAGATTAATCATAGTAATGTTCATCTAATCCTATATTAGAATAAGTATCAAGAAATTCTTGGTGAATTTTTGCAACTAAATCAATCATAGAGTCTCTAACATTTCCACTTATTATTGCTGCTTGTATATCTAGCATAAATGATTTCGATTCATCTTGACTTCTTGCATAATATAAACTGTAGAAATAATCTGGATATCCCTTGAACATAACGCTCTTATGCGCTTCTATTGAAGCGTTATCGCCTTGAGCACTATAGTATAATTCTAAAGTGTTAAATACCCATTCTTCAACAATTACATCAGTTGAAGCATAACCAGTTTCAGAATTAATTTCAGGGAAATATTGCATATCTGACCATATTCTAAAAATTGTTTCTTCATGGAAAGCAATGTTTTCATATCCTGGAGTAACTTTGTCTAATGAATAAGATGATGAAACTACATAAGCTGTTTTTCCGTAAACTTCATTAATATAATAATTACTTAAATCACTTTTAGTATTTGGCCCAGTTGGATAAGGAACAAATCCAATTTCAAAGTCATATCCTAACCATTTTGAACTGTCAAACAACCAATATGGCTCACCATTATGGAAAGCAATGTTTCCTTCTTTGAATTGTGGTGCAGAAGCGTTAGATAAAGATGCGCTTGCGTATTCCCACATTCCTGGAGTTTGTACTAGTGTACTAATGAAACTTAAAGTGTCGATACCTGGTTGAGTAGCAAGTTCACTTCTTAAATCACTATTAACGACATGAACTCCATTAGCTCCTAACATTTGATAAGCCCAGTTATATGGTCTACCACCGATAACAGCTGCACCTTCAATTCCTAAACTAGAAATCCCTGGTAGTAATTGTTCAGAGATATCTTCAAAAGCTTCCCAATCCCATTCTCCATCTAACCATAGTTCTGAAGGTAAAGTACCTTGTCCTTCACCTAGTAACTCTTCAAGTAAGGTAATATTATAGTAAATACCTTGTCCAACTAATGGATATTGATCATCATAAGCATATTGTTGTCCTAAAACTGTACCAAAAGCTGCTTTTTCTGGCCAATAACCTGGATTTCCATATTGTTCGATTAGAGTATCAAGTGGAAGAACAGCTCCACCTTCAGCCAATACTGCGACTGAGAATGAAGGCATTTCATAAATATGAGCTTGAGGAGTGTTATTTAAAGAGTTTGTAATGATAAATCTTTCTCTTCCTCCGCCATAAACTGCATCAGCTGGATATGTTTTGTATACAATATTAATATTGTATTTATCTTCAACAAGTTCAATACGAGCGATTTTTTCATTTTTCCAGTTACCGGTGTAACTTTCGCTTCTTGGATCTGTAGTTGAAGCTTTATTAACCATGATAATAAATTCTTGTCCCATCATATTTGGAACTGGCTTTGTAACAACATTCTCTTTGGTTGTCGTTGTTTCTTGATTATTGTTGGTTGTATTAGCTGTAGTTGAATCGTTTCCACCGTTATTAGTGGTAGATGAATCTTGATTACAAGCCGCTAGACCAATAGTAATCATCAAAGTAAAAATAAGTAATGCATGTTTTAAATAGCTCTTTTTCATTATAATTTTCCTTTCTTTAACCGACTATTCCGGATCTTTCTATACCTTGTACAAACATTTTTTGCACAAAGAAATATAATACTAAAAGTGGCAACATAACCATAATACCACTAGTGTTCAAAATCATTGAAGTGAACAATGGGTTTTTAGTTACGTCTTGTCCCATAAGTCCCCAAACACCCGCATCAGTAAGTGCCTGTTGTAAGCCATATAGAACACTGACTTGTTGTGTTGTTAAAGTTACAAAATCCAAATTACTTCTACTCACAAAGAGTGTAGTGAAATAATAATCATTCCATTGCCATACAAAAGCAAGCAACGCTACTGTGATAATAGCACCTTTTGCGTTTGGCAACATTATCCTCCAAAAAACAGTAAAAGGATTAGCACCATCAATACTAGCGGCTTCTTCTAATTCTACTGGTATTCCACGATAGAACTGACGGAATAAGTAGATAAATATACCTGATTTAATACCCATTCCTAGTCCAGCCATCAAGAATAAAGTAATTGGTTTTCCTACTAGTTTCATATCTGTTAAATTACGTAATAGCGGTAAAGATATAACTGTTTGTGGTACAACGATAGTAAATAATGCTAATCCAAACAGAATTCCACTCCCCCTAAATTTAAGTCTAGCAAATGCATAACCAGCTAAAGAAGTTGAAACTAATTGTAACATAGTGACTCCAACTGAAAGAATCAAAGTATTCTTCAAAGCATCGAAGTATTTTAATGCAATTACTGCAACTTCAAAATTCTTGATTGAAAACTCTCCTGGAATCCACAATATTGATGTATTGTTAACATCAGTAGGTGATCTAAATGCAATTGCTAGTTGTAGAATTAATGGATACAAAATCACAAAACATAGTCCAACAACTAAAACATATTTCAATATATTACTAATAATTCCTACTACTTTGTTTCTGAAAATCATTTTCTTTGTTGGAGATTTCATATCTTCTTGAAATTGATTAATAACTCTTTTTAATTTTGAAAAACCTATTTTTAAAGTTTTAATCATAATAGAACACCCGCTTTCTCAACAACAAGAAACCAAAAACAATAATTAAAAGGTTTACTAAGAAGTATACAATCGATATCGCTGAATACATTCCTGGCTGATTTGTTGCCATGGTAGTTCCTTGTGAATTAACTGTCAAGAAATTCATAATATCTGAACTTCCAAAACTATCAACTATGGTATATACCAAAGTGGTAAGTATCATTGGACTAACCATAGGAATTGTGACTTTCCAAAACATTTCATATTTAGTAGCACCTTCAACCTTGGCCGATTCATAGAGATGATTTGGAATTGATTGTAATGCGGCAATGAACATAATAATTTGAATACCAGATTTATTAATAATCATGAATATTCTGTCGACTGCACTCATCAAGAATTCAACTAACCCATTACCAATTCCTATTTGCATTAAAAAATTAGCAAAAGTACCAGATATTTGAAAACCAGCATCCATTTCTGCTCCAAATAACGTTCCAAAAGCACCCGACATCGTATTATTGATAACGGTCATATTATAAATTACTGGAATAAAGAATATAGCTTTAACCAATTGATGGCCTTTGAACTTAGTGTTTAATAATACTGCAATGAAGATACTAAAAATAATTATCGTTGGTAGGTCTATTAGAATATCAATGATTGATGACGTCAATACTTCTAATACTGTTGTACCTGACAAGGTGGCTTTAGTAAATAAATCTACATAGTTTTGAACTCCATTGAATAAATAATCAAAACCTCCGCCTTGTTTTGGAACCATAGCATTCAAACTCCACCAAACAGTAGTTCCCAATGATGTTGCAAAGAATATTACGAACCCTATAAACCAAGGAATGACGAATAATATTCCAAATATTTGTTTTTGTTTACTGTAAGGCATTCTTTTGAAATTGTTATTAATTCGTTTAAAAATATTCATTTTTTCAACATCTTTACTTCTTAAGAATTCTAAATCATTTTTACAATGTTGAATTTTCGATATTAATCTACCTCTTTTTTTATTTATCGTTACTGAACGACGGTAATTCTTTTTTTGTGAAAACAAGATATATTGATCGTTGTACTTATCCAATTTTCTTTCTAATTTTTGTTTCTTTTCTTCAATTTTTATAACTCTTTTATTTATTTCTGCTTCAGAGAGCAATATTCTCTTTTTAGTCATCATACGCCCTCCTCTACAACATAGTAATCATTAGCTGCAACTATATAATTATTGCCAGAGTATGAATAATCTCGATAATTAAATATAATTTTTTTACCATTTTCATATGTTGACATTGTTACTAATCCATCACTGGTTAGTATTTCATGATTAATAAGCGTTTCTGAATATACACCTAAGTTATTCAACTCATTATATGTAGCTTTCAATGTATCTAACCAATATTCATAAAGAGTAGAATAATACTTAGAGTATTCTGTTTCTAATAATTCAACAGTGCTTTCATATGACCATGTCATAGAAATATTAGAGCCGGTTTCTATAGCTTTCATTACATGATAGCGATAAGAATACTTATCATCAGTATTAAATGATTTTCCTGAATAATCAATCAAACCACTAAACACTAATTGATAAAAAGGCACACTATAAGTAATAATTTGATAGTTAGAAGCTTCTAAATCAACGTCTGTTATACTATTTGCAAACTTTAGCGCATATAAATTTGGATTTCTAAACATTTGTTTGTTAAAATCATATTCATTTAACGCTTTAACCATCGCTTCAACCGTATCA
>JBAYZV010000095.1:0-6848 GCA_041672325.1 Candidatus Izemoplasmatales bacterium | reverse complement strand
TCTAACCAAACGATGTACACCAGATTCAGCTTTTAAATAGCCATAAGCATATGAACCAGTGATTAGTATCGTAGCTGACTTCAAGCCAGCTTCGTCACCATCTAAATAATCAAGAATCTTTGTTTTAAAATTTTTTCTATCAGCATAGCGAAGATACATTCTAAATAGCATTTGCGCCCAATCTTGAGATTCAGTTCCTCCTGCGCCTGGGTGGAATTCTATTATCGCATTAAATTTATCATATTCTTCATTTAGTAATACCTTAAGAGTTAAGTCTTCGTTAATCTTATAAAATTCCTCAATCAATTCTTTAGTATCTTTTTCACTAATGCTTTCTCCATCCTCGGCTAGAGCAATTGTTAATTCTATTGTTTCATAAATATCTTTAAGTCTATTGAAATTATCAATTAATTCGTTAGCTTCATTAACTTCAGAAATTATTCCTTGAGCTTTTTGAGTATCATTCCAAAAATCTGGAGACATTGTTAATTGTTCCAGATCTTTTACATGATTTACCCTTTTTGATATATCAATGTTATTATTTAGTTTTTTAAATTCATTTTTTAAGTCAAAAAACTCTTTTTTCAGTTCATCAAGAAGCATCATAAACTCCTAATTATCATTTTTTCCATGACAATGTTTATATTTTTTTCCACTTCCACAAGGACATGGATCATTTCTTCCAACTTTTGTTTGTACAGTTCTAGGTTTTCGTTTTACTTCCATATCTTCTTTACCAGAATATGTACTAACAGGTTTTGCAACTTGGACTCTTTCTGTATTTTGTCTAACTTGTGCTTTTAATACATATCTAGTTACATCATTTTGAATATTTTGAACCATTGTTTCAAACATATTGAAACCTATTTCTTGATACTCTCTAAAAGGATTAATTTGCCCGTAACTTTGTAATGTTACTGCTTGTCTTAGTTCACTCATTGAATCAATATGTTGTACCCAATATGTATCAACAACTCTTAAAGTAATAGCTTTTAAGAAATCATTAAATTGTTTTTCACCAGCTAAAGCTTTTTTACTATTAATGTCTTTTTGGTAAGAATCTATAACATATTCTAATATATTACTTTCAGTTTTAAATATTTCTTTATCTATTGAATTAGCCACAAAAAACTTGTTCAATGTTTGATATAATTCATCCAGATTTTCATGAGTTGTAACAACTCTCGTTAAACTATCTACAATCATATTTTGAATAATCTCTTCAATTGATTCTTTGAATAAAATATCAGTTCTTTGAGAGTATATGATTTCTCTTTGTTTTCTTAAAACTTCATCATATTTCAAAACAGTTTTACGTCGATCGAAGTTATTTCCTTCAATCTGCCTTTGAGCTCTTTGTACCATTTTTGAAAACATTTTGTAATCTAAAGGCGTTTCTGTTCCAGACTTATCTTGTGCGGTAATCATGGTAATCATATTTTTGAAACGTTCTCCACCAAATCGTCTTAACAAATCATCATCAGCTGACAAGAAAAATCTTGAATATCCAGGATCACCTTGACGACCAGAACGACCACGTAACTGATTATCAATACGGCGTGATTCATGTCTTTCTGTGCCTATAACTGCAAGTCCGCCTAATTCTTTTACGCCTTCACCCAACTTGATATCAGTGCCTCGACCGGCCATATTAGTAGCTATCGTTACTGCGTATTTTTGCCCAGCATTAGCAACTATTTCAGCTTCTCTTTCATGTTGTTTAGCGTTCAAAACATTATGTTTAACCCCGTTTTTCTTTAGAAGAGAAGAAAGTAATTCGGAACTTTCAATTGAAATTGTACCTACTAATTGAGGTTGCCCTAAATTATGCCTTCTTGTAATTTCTTCTGCAAGAGCTTTATATTTTCCTTCCATGGTTGCAAATATTAAATCATTATCATCAATTCTAATAACTGGCATATTTGTTGGTATTTCAACTACTAACATATTATAGATGTTTCTAAATTCTTCTTCTTCTGTTTTAGCTGTACCAGTCATCCCTGATAGTTTTTGATACATTCTAAAGAAATTTTGGAATGTAATAGTCGCTAAAGTAGTTGTTTCTTTTTTTATTTCTACGGATTCTTTAGCTTCTAATGCTTGATGTAACCCTTCTGAAAATTGTCGACCATGCATTAGTCGGCCAGTAAAAGAATCTACAATAATTACTTTTCCATCTTGTACAACGTAATCAACGTCTCTCGTCATAATAAAATTAGCCCTTAGAGCGTTGTTAATGTGATGCAATAGCACAACATTACTTACATCATAAAGGTTTTCTAAATTAAAAAAGTTTTCTGCTTTATGAATCCCTTTTTCAGTAAGTGTAATGGTCTTGTCTTTAATATCTAATTCAAAGCTTTCTTCATCTAAACCAATAACAAAATAATTAGCTTGTTTATATAAATCAGCCGTATTCTTGGAACCACCTGATATGATTAAAGGAGTTCTCGCTTCATCTACTAAAATCGAGTCAACTTCATCAATTATTGCAAAATTAAGTTTTCTTTGAACTATTTGCTCTTTATAAATAACCATGTGGTCTCTCAAATAGTCAAATCCTAACTCATTATTTGTCGAGTAAAGTATATCACAATTATATACTTCTCTTTTTTCTTCTGAAGACATTTCTCTTGTGTTTAACCCAACACTTAATTGAAGAAACCTAAATAAATCTCCAATTTCGCCTTCAGCCTCACGTCGAGCTAAATAATCATTTACTGTAACAATATGTACGCCTTCACCGCCTAAAGCATTTAAATAAGCTGGCATAACAGCGGTTAATGTTTTACCTTCACCAGTTTTCATTTCAGCGATATTACCTTCATGAATAACTATAGCCCCCATTATTTGAACCTTAAATGGGGTCATTTTCAACACTCTTGTTGAAGCTTCTCTAACTGTAGCAAAAGCATCAATTAAGACACTATCTAAAGTTGCGCCATTAGCTAGTATGTCTTTAAACTCTTGAGTCTTATTTTGAAGTTCAGTATCTGTTAAAGCGTTATACTCACTTTCTTTATCAAGAACTTGCTGAGCCATTTTTTCTAAACGTTTTAACGTTTTTTTATTAGTATTTAAAAAATCAAACAACTTCGTCACCTCTTTGTCTTTATTCTTAATAATAATACCATTTTATCGCTATTTATTCAATAAAATATGCTTTTTCAGCCAAAAGATTTATTGAACCAAATCAAAATAAAAATAAAGCATTGAGATTATAAACCTCAACGCTTTATTCTAATATGCTTTTGCATAATAAACTAAATGTTTTGCTTTTTCGCCACAAACAGGACATATATCCCCAATTGTTTCTTCTTTTAAAGGCATACATCTTGATGTTGCTTGAGTTTCCTCTTTAATTTTTTCCTCACATTCACGTTTACCGCACCACATCATTTTAACATAACCTTGTTTTTCAACTATTATTTTCTTGAATTCATCATATGATGTAGTTTCTCTTGTATTGCTTGTAACAAATTCTAAAGCTTTATCATACATAGCTTGATGAATGTCTTTTAATAGATTAGGAATAGAATCTGATAGTTCATCAAGACTTACAAAAACTTTTTCGCGATTATAACGTTTTACTAATACACATTGATTGTTAGTTATATCTCTTGGGCCAATTTCCAAGCGAATAGGAATTCCTTTCATCTCAGACTCTGAAAACTTCCAACCTGGAGTTTTATCAGAATCATCAATTGAAACTCTAATATTTTTTTGTTCAAGTAATTGTTTTATTTCTTTAGCTTTATCTAATACGCCATCTACATGTTGCATAACTGGAATAATATTAACTTGAATTGGTGCTAAATAAGGTGGTAAAACCAAACCGGAATCATCACCATGAACCATAATTACCGCTCCAATAAGTCTAGTTGATACACCCCAAGAAGTTTGATGAACATATTTAACTTCACCATCTTTATCTTGAAAATTAATGTTAAAAGCCTTTGCAAATCCTGTACCAAAATAATGAGTTGTTCCACTTTGCAAAGCTTTTCCGTCATGCATTAACGCTTCAATACTGTATGTATCTTCAGCTCCAGCAAATTTTTCTTTTTCTGTTTTTTTACCCATAACAAAAGGAATAGCTAAAAATTCTTTTCCTAAAGCATTATATAAATCGAGAATATCTAATGTTTCTTTTCTTGCTTCAATTTCATTAGCGTGAGCAGTATGTCCTTCTTGCCACAAAAATTCTGAACCTCTTAAAAACGGTCTAGTTGTTTTTTCCCATCTTACTACTGAACACCATTGATTATATAATTTCGGCAAGTCCCTATATGAAGTTATTACTTTTTGATAATGGTTACAAAACAAAACTTCTGATGTAGGTCTAACAATAAGCCTTTCTTGCAATTCTTCGTTCCCACCGATAGTAATAATAGCGGTTTCGGGCGCAAATCCTTCCACATGTTCAGCTTCTTTTTTAAACAAAGACTCAGGTATTACTAATGGCATATAAACATTTTGATGGTTTGTTTTCTTAAACTCATTATCCAAATACTTTTGAATATTTTCCCACAATGCATACCCATAAGGTCGATATATGATAAAGCCTTTGGCTTCCGAATAATCCATAAGTTCAGCTTTAATACAAACATCTGTATACCATCTTGCGAAATCTTCACTTCTTGAAGTTATCGCTTGTACAAATTTTTTCTTTTCCATGAATAGTTCACCTCTATAATTCCTATAAGATTATATCACAACAGTTTCAATTAATAAATTGCTTTGTTTACAAAATTGATAAAGTCTTCTGTTGTACCATATTTGAATACATTACAGTCTTCTAACACTTCTTCAAATATCTTACCAACTTTTTCTTGTAGATAACTTTCCCAATTTTCAGGAGTATTATTTCTTAATGTTTCTATCCAATCACTATGTTTTTCTAGTTCAGGGTATTTATCAATCGATTCTTTGTTTATGATAACTTGTTTAATTAAACTTAATTCATTTGAAAGTCTTCCAGGTAAAATAGCCATTCCCATAGCTTCAATTAATCCAATGTTTTCTTTTTTAATGTGAAAACGGCTAGGATTTGGATGATACATTCCATAAGGAAAATCAGAATTTGTAAAATTGTTGCGGAAAATTAAATAGAAATTATAATTTGCTCCATCAAGCTTAACTATTGGGGTTACCGTGTTATGTAATTCTGTTGTCTTAGCAAAAATATTGATTTCTTCATTTGAATAAGATTGCCAATATTCAAAAATCTGGTTTACCATATCTAGTAAATAATTCTCATTATTACCAATAACGCGGATAGCAGCCATTGGCCAATCTAAAACTTCAACAGTAAGTTTCTTCTTTTTAAACTGTTCTAATACTCTTGCTTTTTCAATCGGAAAATCGTATTTTCCACCTTGGAAATGATGATGGTTCAAAATTGAACCACCAACAATTGGTAATCCAGCATTTGATCCAATGAGATAATGAGGAAACTTATTAATAAAATCTATTAATTCCAAAAATGTTTTTGAATTAACGTACATTGGCGAGTGTTCTTTCCTTAGAACAATTAGATGCTCATCAAAATATGCATACGGAGAATACTGAATACCCCACTTGTCTTTTTCGTGATTCAAAGTTAAGCTAATAACTCGATGGTTAGATCTAGGAGCTAGAGAATCTGTTTGATATAATCCGACATTTTCTATACATAAAGCGCAAGGAGGATATTTGGCATTATCTTTAGTTGTCTGAATGATTTCTAGTGGATCCTTTTCAGGTTTAGACATGTTAATAGTAATATCCATTGGAGAATACTTTCCAAAATATTGGTAACGTATATTCTTTTTGTTTCTCTCTGTTTTTATATAATTTGTAGTTATTGATAAATTATGAAAAAAATCAGTTGCTGTTTTTGGCCCGATTTTATACTTTTGATAAAACAAATTATTAAGCTCACTAGGTCTTGGAAGGAGGCAATCCATAATTTGAGCTTCAAAAGCATCTTTACTATTAACAGTATCTTTTTTCAAGACTCCAGTTAAAATAGCAAAATCAATAATACCATTCATCATATCAGTGAAAGATATTTCATCAACATTATCTAGTTTAGTAAAGGTATTTATATTTAAAATTTTAAGTATTCTATTTACTGAATAATAAGTGTCATCCGGAAATAATAAATTATTATCTAGAGCATATTTAATTAGTTGGTTTATATGTGTGTTAATCATTTCTTTCCTCCTGATAACCTAAAGGATGTTTTAAATAAAATTCCCATGCTGAAGATATTATATCTTTTATATCATTCTTGACTTCCCAATTTAAAACATCTTTAGCTTTTTTATTACTGGCAATTAAAACATCAGGATCTCCCGGCCTTCTAGAACCAATTTTTACTGGTATATCTCTTTTTGTTACTGAAATGGCTGATTTAAGAATCTCTAAATTTGAATATCCTGATTGACTACCAAGATTAAAAACATTCGATTCATTTGTTTTTTCAAGATATTCTAAAGCTTTAATATGAGCATCAACTAAATCTTCCACATGAATATAATCTCTAACACAAGTTCCATCTGGCGTTTGATAATCATCTCCAAAAACTGTTAAAAACTCTCTTTTTCCAAGAGGAACTTGTAAAACAATAGGTATTAAATGTGTTTCTGGATTATGATCTTCACCAATTGAACTATCACTTGAAGCTCCAGCAACATTAAAATATCGAAGACTTACATATTTTATACCATATGCTTGTTCTGACCATTTAAATATTTTTTCCATAATTAGTTTCGTTTCACCATATGGATTTGTCGGTAGTGTTTGATACTCTTCTGTTATTGGCATATCTTTATGAAGCCCGTAAACTGCAGCAGATGAAGAAA
>JBAYZV010000094.1:0-6867 GCA_041672325.1 Candidatus Izemoplasmatales bacterium | reverse complement strand
TAGTTATTCTCCTATCACTTTATTTATTACGTATGTTGCTAAATATATTCCTGCGACACTTGGACAATATGCATTAGAACTTAATACTTTTTTATCCTTTAATAGAGCCGGTTTTTCTTCTGAATAGGCCACGAAGAAATCTAAACTGTATCCATCTAATTTTAGTTGTTTCCTTATTGCTTTTGCAAGGGGACATACTGAAGTTTGATTCATTTTAGCTATTCGTATCAATTCTGGCTTAAACTTATTTGCAAAACCCATTGAACTTATAAACTTAATATTATGGTCTAAACAGTACTTAGCAATTTCTACTTTTGCATTAACATCATCAATACAATCAATCACATAATCATAATTACTACCTAATATCTCTTTTATGTTATCTTTATCAGCTTTAACTTTGTAAGTTAAAACTTCTATATTTGGATTAATATCAAGTGCTCTTGTCTTGAAAACATCTACCTTTTTTAATCCTACAGTAGAATCTAAAGCTATTAATTGTCGATTAATATTAGTTTCATCAATAACATCGTAATCAATAACACATATTTTTTTAATGCCACTTCTAGCTATAATTTCCGCGGTATAAGATCCAACTCCACCTAAACCAAAAATTGCAATTTTAGTTTCTTGCAGTTTAGTAAATCTATCTTCACCAATCATGTTTATTAAACGATTAAATCTCATCTGCTTCTCCTAGAAAATATGGCTGCTAAGCAGCCATTATTTTTTCCTTCTGTAGTTAACGTTAAAATACTTTCTTCCTAAACTCAACAAAATATAAATAAATACTACTAAAAGCATGATAAAAGTATTTCCTAAATATTTAGGACTACCACCAAGATAGTTATATAAAACAATGAAACCTAGAATACCAAATATTGAAATAATTACTAAATAGTAGAATTCAGACATGTAATTAGCTCTAACTTGTCTTTTTAAATAGTCACGTTTTATAAACAAAATTATTGTTCCTATAAAAGTCATAGTTGCTGTAGTTATGCCTAAAATAAGGTAAAAAATATTCATATCAAATTTATATTCCACATCAAATACATAAGTAAAAACTAGAACTAGTGGTATGAAAAGAAACATCGTTCCATAAAAAACAATTGAATTTATTTCATATTTTGAATAAATTTTGGGCCGACTACTTTTTATCATGGACCAGTAGCCTCAGCCATATTATTCTTCAATTTTTCAGCTCTTAAATCTTTGAAGAATTTATATATTACCCGAATTGATGCGGCCATTGGTGAGGCGAAAATAACACCAAGAGTACCAAATAAAGATCCAAAGAATAGAATTGAGATTATAATAACAATCGGGTGAATTGATAATTGATGTGACATAATTAATGGTTGGAAAATATTACCTTCAAAGAACTGAAGAACAACATTCACAATGAGAACTAATAGTGGTCCTGGCCCAGATGTTGCTATAAATGTATAGACTATCGGAGGTACTGCTGCGATAATTAATCCAAAATAAGGAATAATATTTGTAACACCTACTAAAAAGCCGAAAAAGAAGTAATATTTAAGACCAATTAACTTATACACAATCGTCGCTACTGCTCCTAAAACAATCATTAATATTAATTGTCCACGAAGATACGCCCCAACTGTTTGATTTAGTCTAGAAGTTAACTCAGCTACATTTTTTTCATGTTTTGGAGGTATTATCGTTCTGATATTCTCACTAATCACTTCATAATCATTTAAATAAAATATCAATAGAATTGGTAATAAAGCAAAAGCTGTTAATAGCGGAATTAAAGAACTAGATAAAGAAGTTATAAGTCTTGGAAAAAAGCTATCAACCGCATCAGCGATAACATTAGTTTCGTTAATATATGCAAAAATTCGATCGTATAAATCTGTTCCTAAAATAAATTCTTCTCTTAAATCATTATTTATATAATCAACTATAATCGGAAAATCATCTGTAAAGAAATTTTTGATTTCCGTAACAAGTAAAGGGGTAAAGAAATAAAAAGCAGCGAATATTAATCCAACGGTAAAGACAAAAACAATCCCTAAAGAAAAGCCTCTAGGTCCTACACCTTTTTTTTCTAAATATTTAATTATCGGAAATATAATTAAAGCTCCAAAATAAGCGAGAGCTACTGGTATAATAACCGCTTTAATTGCATTTAATATCCAGTCCCAAAAACTTTTAAATTGAATAGCCAATAAAATAACACCAAAACCTAAAATGATTATGGCTAAATATTTAAGAATTCGATTTAATGTTTCATCTGAAATTTGTTTTTTTCTCACAACTTCACCACATCCTTGACGAGATTAATTATATCACAACCTGTTATTTATCAACAGTTACAATTTATCTAGCAACCATCACAACTACTGCAACCACCACTACAACTTTTGTTAGTTAATTTATTTATCAAGTATTGACATAAATCAGTTAGCTTAACTTCTACTTGTTCTTTAGTTTCTAGTGACTTAACATTAATAACTTGTTTTTGTGCTTCTTCTTCACCATAAATAAGATAATATTTAGGGTTTAACCGATCTGCTTGCTTAAATTGATTTTTAAGATTTTTATTTAGAAAATCATAATCTATGATTAAGCCAGCATATCTTAATTCATTTATTATTTTTAAAGCATCTGTTTGGAAAACATCACCTATAGAAATAAAATAAGCATGTAAATATGGTTTAACTTCCTCTTTATTAATAGCTTCTAAGGCTAACAACAATCTTTCGACCCCAAAAGCAAAGCCTACTGCCGGTAAATCAGGACCTTCTAAAGAAGAATATAGGTTATTATATCTACCACCACCAACTAAAGTTGATTGTGAACCTAGAGTTTCCAAATCACTATCGATTTCAAAAACAGTATGTGTATAATAATCTAGACCTCTAACCAGATTTTTATCAACAGAGTAATTTAAACCTAAACTATCTAACCCCATAATTACTTGTTCAAAATGGACTTTGGCTTTTGCTGATAGATAATCATAAGGCTTAGGTGCATTTTTTAAAGTATCGCTATCTTTGTCAATTTTACAATCTAAAACACGTAAAGGATTTTCCTTATAACGACGGTTACAATCTTCACATAAGTTATGGATATTTGGTTCAAGATAATCATTCAAAGCTTTTTTGTAATTTTCTTTTGACTCAGCATCGCCTAAAGAATTTATTCTAACTTGAACATTATTAATTCTTAATGCCTTCAAAAAGGTTACTGCGAAATTTATAGTCTCAACATCAGCCAACGGTGAATTTGACCCAATAACTTCTGCTCCAAATTGGTGAAATTGACGTTGACGGCCTTTTTGAGGACGTTCATATCTGAACATCGGCCCATAATAATAAAGCTTAAGAGGCAGATTCTCATCTACATAGAGTTTATTTTCAATAACAGAACGAACAACACTTGCTGTACCTTCTGGTCTTAATGTATTCATTCTTTTACCGCGATCTTCGAAATCATACGTTTCTTTTTTTACAATATCAGTTGTTTCACCAACAGAACGGTGAAACAACTCAGAAGCTTCGAAAATCGGGGTTCTAATTTCACTGAAATTGAATAATTTAGAAACATTTCGAATTACTTCTTCTAAATCATGCCATTTCATAATTTCGTTTGGCAATATATCTTGAGTTCCTTTAATTCTTTTTAACATCTAAAATACTCCTTTTTAAAAAGTCGTCCTTTTAACAAGGACGACACTTTCCAAGCAAAGTGATTTTAATACTATTCAAAATAATTATCACTAACTTGATTTGTAACGTAATCAACTAAGTCCTTTACATCTCTCATTTCTGTAGCTGCTTCATCAGAAATTGTAATTAGGAACTCACTTTCTATTTGATTAAATAATTCTAGCGCATCTAATGAATCTGCACCAAAATCTTCTGCTAATCCCGCATCTAAAACAACTACTTCTGGTTTAACATCTAATTCTTGTACAATCATTTCTTTTATCTTTTCAAAGACTTTTTCTCTCTTTTCCATAATTTCCTCCTGATTTATATATAATCATTATATTATTTTTTATTAAGTTAGTCAAATGAGATTAATCATTCTTTTCGATAATTATTGTTACTGGGCCATCGTTTATCAATGATACTTCCATACTCTCTCCAAAGACACCTTCAAAAACTTCAAGATTATATTCTTTTCTTAAAATTTCATTAAACTGTAAATAGAGTTTATTAGCTTCTTCATAGTTCAAAGCTTTTGTGAAACTAGGACGATTACTTTTTAAACAATCGCCATAAATGGTGAACTGTGATATTGAAAGAATCCTTCCATTAACTTCAGAAATAGCTTTATTCATCAACCCTGCTTCATCATCAAACACTCTAAGTTTAGCAATTTTTCTTGCAACATATTCTAATTGTTTTAACCCATCTTCTTGAGTAAAACCAACTAACAATAAATAACCTTTGTCAATAGCTGAAATTTCATTATTTTTGATGGATACAGAAGCTTTCAAAACCCGTTGAACAACTACTTTCATGCTTTACAACCTCTCAATTGAATAGACATTCTTTACTTTTTGTATATTAGCAATTACATTGTCTAATTCTAGAACGCTACCAACTTCAATTTTCATTCTGATAATGCCTTCTTTAATATCATTTGTCTGTGCAGAAACTTGAATTATTTTTGCTTTTGAGGACGTAGCTGCGTTAATAATTTCTGCTAGAATATTATCGCGGTTCAGCACTCCAATTTTTAAGTTAGTTGTATAGAGGCGGCTTGAATTATTTCCCCAATACACATCAATCAATCTATTTGAATCAAATGTATCTAAATTATTACAATCCTTTCGATGTACAACTATACCAGAGTTTCTTGTAATATAACCAATTATTTCATCACCTAGAATCGGACTACAACAATTGGCCAATTTAACTGATGGTTTATCTAATCCATCCACAATAATATTAATATCGGAATGCAAGTATTGCTTTTTCTTTTCAGTTTCTTTCGAATATTTGTCAATTATATCTTGTTCTGTTAATTCTGGTTTTCCAATTAGTAAGTTAATCACCCCAATTGGAGAAATAACATTTTTACCTATCTCATAATACAAATCTTCTAAAGATTTAACACCTTTATTCTCAAAAAACTTAATAGCTTCTTTATCAGTTATAGTCACAGTTAAATGACGACCATTTATTTCTCGAGATAATTCCTCTCTGCCTTTTTCAATTAAGAATTCTCTTTTTTGTTTATTTAAGAAATTCTTAATTTTACTTCTTGCATTTGAAGTTTTTGCTATTTTAAGCCAATTATCATTTGGACCTACTGAATTTGGCGAAGTCTTAATTTCAACTAAATCACCCGTTTTTAATGTATAATCTAACGGCCTAATTTTTCCGTTTACAATAGCACCAACTGTTTTTTCACCAATTTTAGTGTGAATTCTAAAAGCAAAATCTAATGGCGTGGCTCCAGCAGTCAAGTCCATGATTTCTCCTTTAGGCGTAAATACATAAACATTGGCTTTTAAAATATCATCAGTAAAAATATCAAGTATTTCTTCATCAGAATCATTTTCTTCAGTATATTTAATCAATTCAGAATACCATCTCAATTTTGATGAAACGATATCTTCGATATTCTTTCTAGAAGCTAAGCCTCTTGTTTCTTTATAAGCCCAATGCGCAGCTACCCCTTTTTCTGCGATTTCATCCATCTCTTTAGTCCTAATTTGAATTTCAAATATTTTGCCTTTGCTGACAACAGTTGTATGTAGAGATTGATACATATTAGGTTTTGGCATTGCAATATAATCTTTAAAACGACCTGGAACCGGGATGAAACGAGAATGAACAATTCCGATTGCCTTATAACAATCACTAATTGAATTAACTATTACTCTTAATGCAAGAAGATCATGGATTTCTTCAAAGTCAATCTTCTTAACCTTCATTTTATTATAAACAGAATGAATATTCTTAATTCTTCCTTTAATTTCAAATTCAAAATTTTCTTCAGTTAAAAGCTCGTTTAAAGAATGTTCCATTGCTTCAACATCGCTTTCTCTGCTACCTTTTTTATCTCTCAAAAGTCTTGCGATTTTTTGATATTCAAAAGGATAAAGATACTTAAATGAAAGATCTTCTAACTCTGCTTTTAAACGATACATACCTAATCTATGAGCAATGGGTGCGAAAATATCTAAAGTTTCTCTTGATATTCTTGTTCTTCTTTCATCATCAAGAAATGATAATGTTCTCATATTATTTAATCTATCAGCTAATTTAACAAATATAACACGAATATCACGCGCCATTGCTAAAAGCATTTTTTGATGATTTTTGGATAGGTAAGTTGATCTAATTTTGTTAATCCCTCTACAATATCAGCTACTTCTTCTCCAAATAATTCTTTAATATCTTGATAAGTTGCATCTGTGTCTTCTAGAATGTCATGTAATAATCCAGCCGCTAAAGTATTTGGATCTACTTGATATTCTGCTAAAGTAATAGCTACATCACGAGGATGTACAATGTATGGCTCTCCTGATTTTCTTAATTGTCCTCGATGTTTAGATTCAGCATACTCAAAAGCGCTCCTCACAAAATCAAGGTGCTTAGGTTGAGAAATATACTGAGAAATCGCCTTTAATAAAGGTTTAAAATAATCGGTCTCTGCCACAAATTATCTCCTTAATACTGCATTAGAACTTTAATCGGATATCCTGATACTTTATCTCTTCCTTTTAAATCTACTAATTCTATCATAAAACCAAGTCCAACAACTTTACCACCAGCTGATTCAACAAGTTTAATAGTTGCTTCCATAGTTCCGCCTGTAGCTAACAAGTCGTCAATAATCACAACTCTGTCGCCAGGTTTAACAGAATCTTTGTGCATA
>JBAYZV010000093.1:0-7006 GCA_041672325.1 Candidatus Izemoplasmatales bacterium | reverse complement strand
TCTAGTTCTTTAGCTAAATCATCAGCTATTAAAACGCTTGCCGGAGTCTCAATCATTATTCCTACTTTAATATTTCCATCAAAAGCTTTACCTTCTAATTGTAGTTCTTGTTTAGATACATCTATAAGCATTTTAACTGTTTTCACTTCATCTAAAGATGTTATCATAGGAATCATGATTTGAATATTTCTTTCTGCACTTACTCTTAGTATAGCTTTAATTTGAGTTTTAAACATATCTTGATGTTCTAAACAATATCTAATTGCTCTATATCCGAGATATGGATTTTGTTCTTTTTCAATTTTGAAATAATCAATAGACTTATCTCCGCCAACATCAAGAGTACGAATTGTAATCTCACCTTCGAAATCTTTTGTCATTTTTTTATATTGGGTGTATAAATATTCTTCTGTTGGAAAGTCTTCTAAATTCATGTAAATATATTCTGATCTTAACAACCCAACTGATGTAGCACCATAATTATTAGCTATTAAAACATCATTTTCATTAGATATATTTACCTTTAAATCAATAAATTCACCATCATTAAGCAAAGCAGGTTTTCCAATGAAATCATTTAGATGAGAAGTGTCTTGAATATATTCTTGTTCTATTTTTTCATATTCATTTATTTGTTGTGAATTCGGATTAATAATTATAGATTCATTGAATGTGTTAATAATTACATTTTCATTTCCACAAAACAATTGATTTATGTTTTTTATATTAGTTATATAAGGAATTCCTACTGTTCTTGCCATGATAGCTGAATGACAATTCTTCGTGCCGTTTTCAGTGATTATTCCCTTTACATTAGCTTGATTGAATTTAGCGACTACAGATGGTGTTATATCATACGCTACAATAATACCTTTATAATCATCATCAGTTTTCTCATTAAAAATGTTTATGAAACGTTCAATAATATCTCTAATATCATCAATTCTTGCTTTCAAATAATCATCAGTCATTTTAGAAAAAATAGATTTATAAAAATCAATAGTCTTATAACAAGCTGATGTAAAATCTATTTTTTCATCATTAATAAACGATTTTATTTGATCGCTTATCTCACCATCTTCGATTAAAATATAATGACCTTTTAGAATAGCTAAAATTTCTTCATTTTGCTTAGCATAAGGGCCTTCAAGTTCAGCGTTAATGTTAGCAATTGCTTTTTTAAATACACTATCTGCCTTTTCTATTTCTTGTTCTATTTCATCGTTATTTAATAATACTTCTTGGTAATTATTTATTTGTTTAATAAATGTAATATTAGCAAATGCAACTCCTTCTGATAATACTTCTCCGAAAATTTCTTTCACGATTATTCCCCACCATTCATGATTTGGATTAACTTATCAAGTAATATTTCTTCATTAGCTCCATTGACAGTAATTGTAATTTCATCATTTTTACATATTTCTAATTGTAAAAGTTGCATAGTCTTTTCACCTTGAACTGTTAAATCACCTTTCGATACAACTACTTTGCATCCGGATTTTTTAACTTCATGAGTAAAAAGACTTATTGGTCTAATATGAAATGCAATTTCTTTTTTGTACACTATTGTTTTTGTCGCCATTATTGATGCTCCTCTATTTAATTATATGTCCGTTTTTAATTATATTTTTAATATTGATGGAATCATCAAAAATAATAATATCCGCTTTTAAACCTTCTTTTATTTGTCCGATTTTTTCTTCCATATTAATTGCACTAGCAGGATTGTAAGTTGCCATTCTAACTGCATCAACTAATGGTAACTTACATAATTCTACCATATTTTGAACTGCTTTTCTTAAATTTAAAGTTGAACCAGCCAATGTACCATCTTCTAATCTAGCTTCGCCATTATGAATATTAACAACTTGTCCACCTAATTCAGATTTTCCGTCAGGTAATCCAGTTGCTCTCATTGCATCTGAAATTAAAATTAATTTTTTTGCTGTCTTAGCTAAATATGCTGTTTTTATAGCACCTGGATGTAGATGAATTCCATCCACAATCATTTCAGAGAATACTTTATCACTTGTGAAACAAGCTCCAATAATCCCCGGTTCTCTATGACTAAATGCACGCATACCATTATATAAATGAGTTGAAATAGTAACGCCTTTGTCTATTCCTTTATTCGCTTCATCATAAGTTGCATTAGAGTGTCCCATCGCAACTTTTATATCATTATTAACCAAATACTCTATCATCGGAAGCGCACCTTCTTCTTCAGGCGCTAAAGCTACAACTTTAATGTTGTTTTCACTAACATCAATAAAATCTTTAACTTCTTCCAAATCTGGTTTTTTAATATCTTCTAAGGGTTGAGCACCTTTTTTTTCAGCATTAAAATATGGTCCTTCTAAATATACACCAAGTAATTCACTTCTAAAACTAGATTGATCTTTCATATATCTAGCAACATTCTTTAATGCATTTCTAATCTTAGAAGCTGGATTAGTCATTGTTGCACCTAAAAATGAGGTTACCCCATTAGATAAGTGATATTTAGCCATAGCTTCTAATCCTTCAACGGTTCCATCCATAATATCATATCCACTATTACCATGATTATGAATATCAATAAAACCCGGTGATACATAATCATTGTTTGCATCTATAATTATATCAAATTTTTCCGTTTCATCTATTTCTAATAATAAATTTTTTATTACACCATTTTCAATCACTAAGTTTTGTCCTGTTACTATTTTGTCTTTTAATATCATTTTTGAGTTTTTAATTAATATTTTCACGTTCTGTCCCTGCTTTCTTTAAATACGTTTTTGCTGCTTCTTCATCCATGATAATTGTTACATCTTTATGAAGTTTCAAAATTGTCGCCGGAATTTCTGGAGTTATCTGATTGCTAAAAATCACTTTATCCATAATTTCATCTTTTTTTGAACCCGTTGCTAGCAAAACAATTTTTTTCGATTTAAGTATAGAACCAATACCCATTGTTATAGCTTTTGTAGGCATTTTATTCTGCTCAGAAAATAATCTCTTATTTACATTTATTGTAGATTCTGATAAATCTGTTACATGAGTTCCAAAGTCATAGTATGAATTTGGTTCATTGAAACCGATATGTCCATTTAATCCTATCCCTAATATTTGCAAGTCTGTATAACCATTTTTTTCAAGTTTTAGATCATAATCCTTTGCAATTTGATTAATTTTTATAGTTTCACCATTTAACAAATGAATATTTTCTTCGTTAACGTTGACTGAATCTAATAGATTATGATGTAAATAATATGAATAACTATCAACATCACTTGGTTCTAATCCAACGTACTCATCTAAATTAAACGCTTTTACATTCGAAAAGTCAACATCACCTTGTTTATATGCATTCACAAGTTTTGCATATGTTTTAATAGGAGTTTCGCCGGTCGCTAAACCTAGAACAAATTTTTCTTTGTTTTTTATTTCATTTATAATTAAGTTAGATGCTTCTTCGCTAACTTCTTCTTCATTTTTTTTAACTATTATTCTCATTTTTGTCATCACTTTACATATGTTTAATTACTTTTTTATACTTTGCATATAAATGATCATTATTAAAATTATCAGTGTTTTGACTAACAAAAACTGGAGTTTTTATATTCTTTCTATGTAATTCTTCTACAGTATTAGTTAATATTGAATTTACAATAAAACATCCTAAAATCGTGGAAGCTGACCCAGTTTTCACTTCGCCTACTTCTATTAATGCATCACCTTTTGGAGCACAATTATCGATAATTACATCCGCAAATTCATATAGTTTTTTTCCTGATTTATCTCTAGATTCAATTGATTTACTGTGTTCCATTGAAGTAATAGCTATCACTTTTAAGCCTTCTTTTTTCGCTCTCATAGCCATTTGCACAGGAACTGCGTTTCTTCCGGAGTTAGATACAATAACCATAATATCGTCTGAAGAAATTTGATATTGATCATAAATGATATCTGCTAATCCATCAATTTTTTCCATTGCACTACCTTTTTCAGCACCTGATGAGGTAATTATTGTATCATCTAGCATCGCGTTAATATTACCTAGTCCACCAGCTCTTACAAACATTTCGATTCCAATCATGTGGGAATGTCCTGTTCCAAAAAAATGAATTATTCTATCATTTTTGATATTTTCTACAAATAATTCTGTTGCTTGTTTAATACTTTCTTGTTGGGTTGTTTCTACTTTGTTTATTAACCCTACGATTTCTTCGTAATACTTTTTTGACATTTTCTTATCCTTTCATTTTTTTTCAGGGCGCCCTCAGGCACCCTGAAATTGTAATTTATTTTTTAAGTACTTTGTTAATATCTGAAGCAATAAATTCAGCTCTCGTTCCTACAACTACTTGTACGCTAGTTTTCATACGGAAGATACCTGAGATTCCCAATTCTTTTAAGCCATTTTCATTAATAATGTCTTTGTTAACTAATTGTAAACGTAATCTTGTTATACATGAATCTACGTGAGTGATGTTATCAGCTCCACCTAAATATTCAATATATTTTTCTGCGATTTCTTTTTCTGTGCCTTTGACTGTTGCTTCTATATTATAATCTACATCATCTTCTCTACCTGGAGTTTTTAAATTCAATTTAACAATTAAAAATCTAAAAATAAAATAATATAAAACAAAATATAGTAAACCAATCGGAATTATTAACCAACCTTTTGTAGATAAACCAAAGTTTAATACATAGTCAATTAATCCAGCACTAAATCCGAATCCATGTTTTACACCTAACAATGAAGTAAGTGCCAGTGAAGACCCTTGTAAAACTGCATGCACTCCAAATAAAACTGGTGCTGAGAAAACAAATAAGAAAAACATTGGTTCACCAATACCAGTCAAAGCTAATGTTCCTGCAGCCCCAATAATGATACCACTAACTTTTTTTCTTTGATCTTTTCTAGCTGTTTGAATCATAGCTAAACCAGCACCTAACATACCAAACATAAATATTGGATAGAACCCAGCCATAAATGATCCAGCAGTTGGATCTCCAGCAAAGAATCTGAATAAGTCACCGCTAATAACTTCGCCAGCGATATTTGTATAGTTACCAAATACAAACCAAACAAGGCTATTAAGGATATGATGTAATCCAGTAGGTAATAATAACGCATTAAATGCACCATATATACCAACACCAGTAGGACCGCTTTGAGTTAAGAATTCACCAAAAGCTTGGATAACATTTTGTATTGGTGGCCAAACCCAACCAAAGATAATTCCTACGATTAATGCTGAAAGTCCAGTAATAATCGGAACAAAACGTTTTCCGCCAAAGAAGCCTAATACCTGAGGTACCTTGATTGAATTAAAGCGATTATATAGTTTTGCAGCTAAATAACCTCCAATAATCCCTGATAGAACACCCATATTGATGCTATCATTCATAACCTTAGTAACTTCTGTGATAATCAAATAAGCTACAACACCTGATAACGCTGCTGCTCCATGACCATCTTTTGAAATTCCAATCGCTACACCAATACCAAAAATTAGTGGCAGATTATCAAAAATAATAGAACCAGCGGTTGCAACAACTGGAATATTAAAGATGTCTTCTGCTCCTAATCTCATTAATAATGCTGCGATTGGTAATGTTGCAACTGGCAACATTAATGCTTTACCAATTCTTTGTAATTCCGCAAAAAATTTCTTCATTAAACTTTTCCCTCTTTTCTCATATATATTTTTATTTTTTAATGAAAGCACAAAAACATAAAAAAAGGCATGAATTTTAACAAAATTGTTAAAGTTCATGCCTGCAAATCCAGTAACACACTTTTTTTATAATTATTTTATTTGATTGCATTATATCAATTTTAATTTTGATTGTCAATATATTTTTGTAAGTGCTTTCAAGTCCAAAAATTATTTGCTCTATTTTTCGCGGTTTTTCTAAACAAAACAAATCAATAAAAAACTATTTAATACTAATATTTTGCATTTCTAAATATATAGTATTTGAAGACAATAAATACTTGAGTTATTCAAACTAATAAAACCACAATATCGTTTCAGCAACTTATAGTTGCGCAGATGTATATTAATCGACGCTTGAGTATTGATGATATATATAATATAATTTTTAGTATCAATACACTAGGGAGATTAATATGAACGATACTTTTTGCAAAAAATTGTTAGAATTAAGAACAAAAAGCAATATAACTCAAAATGAATTAGCTCAAAAAATTGGCGTAACTCGCCAAGCAATTTCTAAATGGGAACGAGGCGATGGTTTACCTGATTTATATAACACAAATCTTTTAGCTAAAGCTCTTAATGTAACTGTAGATGAATTACTTAATGATGAAGTAGTTCTTGATAATATTGATTTTAGTAACAAAAAAGAGACATATTATTCGGGTTTGTTAAAGGGTAATTATTTAAAAAACATTCTTTACAAAGCCAAACACACTACAAATAGTCTAGAAGCTAAAAAAATTAAAAAAATTCTGCTTATTGCTGGTGGAATAGGATTAATTATTGGTATTTCATTAATTTTAAGTGGCTTTTTCGGATTCGCTAAAGGATCAATGGACGCTGTTGAAAATTTTGGCCCTGATAATCTAAACCCATTCTCACCAATTCCATTTATGATTGTATTTCTTGCCGGCGGAGTTATTACTGCATTAAGTACATATGTTTTTATGGGTGGTTTTTCTATCGTAATCGCAGGTGTAACTACTAAATATTTAGACACTAGAACCAAATGTCCTAATTGTGGTAATGAAATCGATCCAGATGAAAAAATTTGCTCTAATTGCGGATATGATTTAAAAGACGTAATAAATAAAGTATGTTCTTGCGGAAAAATTAACCAACCAGAAGATATTTATTGTAGAGAATGCGGAAAAAAACTAAATTAATTAATTAATTAATTACTATTTACAAAAAAACTCAGTTTCTTCATTAATAAGAAACTGAGTTTTCATTTTTATATGAAATTTGAATACTTTTTACTTTTAAGTATAAATCAAAAATCTTGT
>JBAYZV010000092.1:0-7056 GCA_041672325.1 Candidatus Izemoplasmatales bacterium | reverse complement strand
CGGTTGCAGTTTCGAGTCCTGCACTAGGCGCCATTTGGCCCGTTGGAGAAGTGGCTTAACTCACATGCCTTTCACGCATGCATTCATGGGTTCGAATCCCGTACGGGTCACCAATCTTAAGATCATGACACATTATTGGCGTGTCGCATTGACACACGGCCAAAATGTGTCTTTTTTTGTGCTTTTTTGGTATTATTTCTTTATCAATTAAGTAAGCTCACTGAGATATGAACTATAGGAATAAGAGGGTTTGTGTCTTTTTGCATAGTTCGGACCACCCATCACCCTCACCGTTGGTTCGAATCTGAGTAAGCCTACCTATATATTCTTAATTAACTTGCTATATTTAACTCTAAGAGTTAATACATAGACTTGAGGTGATATAGTGAGTCAATATTTTATAAAGAAAAGAAAATGGGGATCATTTGTATCCTGGGTTGATGATGGCAAGTTTTATGCAGAATGTCATTTAAATTCTGCTGTTGAAGTATTAAATAATTATGCAGGACTATCGTTTAAAGATGCTTTAACTCTAGAGCAAGAAAAGCAAAACGCTTTAAAGTTTCTTGAAGAATATAAAGATTTTCTATCTGAGCTAAATGATGTTGAAATAGAAGTTTTAAATAAAATCAAAAGCCATGTTCCATTACAAGGAATGAGTGATAAAAAATTCAAAGAAATAAAACAAAATTTATATCTAAAATGGTGCAGAAAATATATGCCACATGAAATAGTTTATGTTCATGAAATAGATATGGATAAGTTTGCTAAAGAAATAAAGCAAGTAAGATTAGATAAACATTATTCAAGAAGCCATGTTGCAGAATTCCTTTTGATATCAGAAACAACAATTAGAAGTTATGAAACAGGAAGAAGACTTCCGCGACTTAATATATTGTATGCTTTGATGGAATTATATGAGATAAAAATAGACGACTTTATTCAAAAAACTTTTAAATAAAAATAGTTGTAAATGTATATATAAATACACAAAAATATGGTATAATCTAAGTGAGGTGAGAAATTATGGAAACTTCGCTTTTATCCTTAGGAAATGATATTAAAAACTATAGAATGCAAGCCGGAATGTCTCAAGAGCAACTTGCTTCAATTTGTGGTGTTGAAAGATCACAATTGTCACGAATTGAATCAGGAGAAGTTCTTGGCGTTACATATGCTACGATAGAAAAAATTCTTAATTCTCTAGGTAGAACTATTCAACATGTAAAAATAGAAGAAAAAGATGAAAAATTAGATATTCATCCGTTTGTAAAATGGGCCGGCGGGAAAACTCAATTACTTGAAATGATAGAGAAACATCTACCTGAAAAGTTTAATAGATATTTCGAACCATTTGTTGGTGGTGGTGCTTTATTATTTAAAATTCAACCTAAATCATTTTCAATTAATGATATGAATTCAGAATTAATATGCGTATATGAGTGTTTTCAAAATGATGGATTATTTAGTTCTCTTAAAGAAAAACTTATAGAACATGAGAAAAAACATAATGAAGATTATTATTATAAGGTTAGGGAAGAAGATAAAAATCCATTATTCCTAGCGCTTCCAAAAGAAGATAGAGCAAGTAGAATGATTTACTTAAATAAATCTTGTTTTAATGGGCTTTATAGAGTCAATTCTAAAGGATATTTCAATGTTCCTTTTGGAAAAAAAGACAAAGTTAATTGTTTTGATAGAGATAATTTTGAATCGCTAAGGCAATTCTTTAAAAGTAGAAAAGCAGTTATAACAAATTGCGATTTTGAAGAAGCTGTTAAAAATGCTAAAGCAGGAGACTTTGTTTATTTTGATCCCCCATATGACACATGGGATGATAAAGATTCATTCACATCTTATGATAAAAATGCTTTTGGAAAAGATGAACAAGTTAGACTTGCTAATGTTTATAAACAACTGTCAAAGAAAGGCGTTTATGTTATGCTCAGCAATCATAATACAAGTTTTATAAGAGAGTTATATTCTGATTTCCATATTAATGTTATACCTGCTAAAAGAATGATTAATGCTAACGGAAAAGGTAGAGGTTCTGTAGAGGAGGTCTTGATTACTAATTATGAGTAAGACCTACTATGAAAATGATGATACAAAATTGATACTTGGTGATTGCATTAAAGTATTGAAAACATTCGAAGAAAAGTCAATTGATGTTATTTTTGCTGATCCTCCATATTTTTTATCAAGTGGGGGCGTTTCTTGTCATTCAGGAAAGCAAGTAAGTGTAAATAAAGGTGAATGGGATAAAAGCATAACAATAGATGAAAAAATTAAATTCAGTAGAAAATGGTTGAAGGAATGTAAAAGAGTTCTTAAAGACAATGGCTCTATTTGGATAAGTGGGACTTTTCATAATATTTATTCAATTGGAGTTGCTTTAGAATTAGAAGGATTCTCTATCATCAATAATATAACCTGGCAAAAGCCTAATCCTGCGCCAAATTTAGCATGTAGATGTTTTACAAATTCTACTGAGACTATTTTGTGGGCAAGAAAGCAATTAACACCAAAGAAAAAGGGTAAGCATTTGTTTAATTATCAATTAATGAAAGAAATGAATAATAACAAGCAAATGAAGGATGTATGGAATATTCCGCTCCCAAAAAAGGCTGAAAAGAAATATGGGAAGCATCCTACTCAAAAACCTGTAGAATTGTTGAAAAGAATAATATTAGCTTCTACAAATGAAGGAGATTTAATCCTAGATCCATTTTGTGGAAGCTCTACTACTGGAGTTGCTTGTAAAGAACTTCATAGAAAATACATAGGAATTGATAATGTTAAAGAATATCTTGATCTTTCTATTAAGAGATTTCAGGATTAATTTTTTAAATAATGATTTGATAAAAAAGAATAGATTATCACGTATTAATACTGTGTTTATTAAAATTTTGATAAAATTATAATAACAGCTAAAGGAGGAATTTATAATGAAAAGAGATTTTAATAGTTGGTTAGGGACAATGAAAGATAGTATTGCTTCTTGGACCTATTATACTGACTTTCAAAAAGTATACGAGAATGTTAATAAGATTAAAGTTGAATTAAATATATTAAATTCACTAATTGGTTCAAAAAATATCGAACAAGAATTTAAAGATATCGTTAAACAATATCCAAATGTTTTGGTCGTAGTTCCCATTCTTTTAGCTAAGCGTGAAAAAGAAATCAAAGTAAATGATGCAAAAGAATATTATGTTTTTAATTTTATTAAAATGAATTACACAGTAGACCAGTATACATTATTTATGAGAAATAGTGGTTTATTTGATTTGCTTCAAAACCATATTATTAATAATTTAGTAGACTATGTTTTGGGTGTTGAAGTTGGCATGGATACTAATGGTAGAAAAAATAGAACTGGTGATGTTATGGAAGATTTAGTTGAATCTTATTTGTTAAAAGCAGGATTAGTAAAAGATAAAACTTATTTTAAAGAAATGTATAAATCAGATGTTGAAAAAAAGTTCGGACTTGATTTATCTGCCATTAGTAACGATGGTAAAACAGAGAAGAGATTTGATTTTGTGTTTATAGGTGCATTAGGTCAAATTTTTGCTTGCGAATGCAATTTTTATGGAAGCAGTGGTTCAAAATTAAATGAAACTGCAAGAAGCTATAAAAATTTAGCAATTGAATCAAAAAATATAAAAGGATTTAATTTTGTTTGGTTTACTGATGGAGTTGCTTGGAACACAGCAAGGCATAATTTAGAAGAGACTTTTGATGTGCTTGATAATCTATTCAATATAAATGATTTGGAAAATTCTTGCCTTGATATTTTAACAAGCTCGAAAAAGTACCTTGTTGAGCACCTTAATAGGAATTAATTTAAGAAGGTGAGTTTAATGTTTAATAGTGAATACTGGGAAAATGAGTTAAAGCTAGTATGCAAATTAGTTGATGATAATTTAGCTATAATAAATGAGAGCAATAGGGCTTTTGTTGCTTCTAATATTCTCAATAGTTTAAGGAATTTGGTCGAATCTATTGACTCATATATTTATACATTTGAGCAAAACCAAGACAGCATAAATAGATATGATATTATTCAAAAGTCAATTTGCTATATTAAGGGAATGGGCAAATATAAATTCTTAGATACTTTTCATGATTGTTTGCAAATATCATTATCACACTACAATCTTCTAGGCGAATATGCTGAAAGAATAATACTTAAATATATTAATTTTCTTGCTCAAGTTAAGGATACACTAAAAAAAGATTTTAATTTAAATGTATTAGAAAATTTAAAAAAGTTACCAGTAGATTTAGATTCATCACTTGAAGACTATTATAGGCATATAAAAGAAGTATTGGGAAACAATTATGGTCATGCACCAAAGTCTGGTACTAATACATATTATATACAGAAGAAAAAAACTATATTCATTGATGAAACATTATTTTATGAATACACTTTAACAAATGCTTTTGATAATGTTAGTAAATTCGATAGATTTATTGCATTTTCTAAAATTGATATGTATGAAAATTATGCAGTAAGGTGTAGCTTTGAAAGCAAAAACATTAATTTATTTGGAAAGAATATTTCAATTGCTTTGATTTCCAATTATTGGATTGCTATTAGACCATGTGAATTAGAAAAATTTTCAAAATTTTTTGGCTTAAATCAAAAGCATTCACGAACAGAGCAGTATGATAGATTAATGAACTATATCAAAGATAATCATTTGCCCATTTCAAAAATCATTGAATTTTCTAAAATTGACTATGAAAATTTTATTAGCTTAATTGCAGATAATAAAAATCAAAATACTGGTTTAATAACATTGTTAAATACCGCCAGAAATTTCCTAATAAAAAAATTGACAGGTTATAATACGGTAAAGTATTTGTCTGCTGTCTTTACAAATTCAATTATTAAGAATCAATTAAATTATGAGAAAAATATTAATGTTTCTAATTTGTTTTTAAAAAATGGAGTTTTGGTATTTGAAAGAACGCCTTTTAGTGGTTCACTGATTCAACATAATCCTTCTTTTGATGTTTTAATTGATTTGTTTGATTATTCAGAATATGAAGATGATATTTTTGCTAATCACATAATAAATGAATCAAATAATACAGCTTCTATTTATATTTCCATTGAGGAAAGCAATAAGGAAGAGGCTGATAGATTAATCAAGAAATACAACGGTAGGATTCCTTCTTTTCAAACACAAAGAAATTTAGAACGTTTTTCTAATTATGTTTATGTAAAAGAAAACGAAATCAATTCACTTCATATTATTAATTTAATTTTGAGCAAAACTAAGCTTACAAATTTCCCTAATTATGGGCAATATATTAATTCAGTTTTAAACAATGGGGTTATTCAATTTGATGATGAATTAAAGAAAACAACAGTTCAAACTATGTTTCTAAAATCGAGTTTGTTTTGTATTTATGGAGCTGCTGGCACTGGAAAATCAACTCTAATAAGTAAAGAACTCAAGGCATTGGGACAAATATCTAAACTTTGTTTGACAAACACACATCCTGCTTTACAAAATATGATGCGAAAAATTGATGATTCGCTTGTTGATTTTAAAACAGTTAAAAGTTTTATCTCGAGTAATAATGCAAAAACAAAATATGATGTTGTTGTAATTGATGAGTGTAGTAATATTTCATCAAAAGATATGCTTGATGTTTTAAATAAAGTTGAAGCAAAACTGTACATTTTAGCAGGAGATATTTATCAATTGCCTTCGATTCAATTTGGAAATTGGTTTGCTTTGTTAAGAAAATTTATTGAGCCAGCTTTCTATGTTGATTTATTTCATGTTTATCGTTGCAGAGAGGACAATGTCCTGGTTAATTTATGGGACAAAGTAAGAAAAATTGATTCAACTATACAAGACACATTGTCAGCCTATAAGATATCACATGTTATTGACGATAGTATTTTTGAAAAAACGAATGAAGATGAGATAATCCTAACATTGAATTATGATGGATTATACGGAATCAACAATTTAAATAAATTATTACAAATTAGTAATCCCAATGAAGAAATTAACTGGAAACAATATACATTTAAAGTAGGAGATCCTATTATTTTTAATGAAACAGATAGATTTTCTGGATATCTATTCAATAATTTGAAAGGCACTATAAAGAATATAACAATTCAGGAAAATCAGAATATCGAATTTGTTTTAGAAATTGATACTATTTTAAATCCATTTTTAGATTATTCTGGATTTAGTTTTATTTCAAACATTGATGGTGGGAAAACCTTAATCAACCTTCCTGTACAAAATAGTAAAGAATCCGATTATGATAATGACACAAATGAATGTAGTAAAATTCCGTTTGAGATTGCCTATGCTGTTTCAATTCACAAAGCGCAGGGATTGGAATATGATAGTGTTAAATTGATAATCACAAAGGAAGCAGAAGAGAGAATTTCTCACAATGTTTTTTATACTGCTATCACGAGAGCTAAGGAAAGTTTAAAAATTTTTTGGTCGCCAGAAAGCGAAAATTATATTGTTAAATCATTTGAAATGAAAAACGTTAATAAAGATGCTCAAATATTAGCAAACAAATATAAATTATCTTTAATAAAATCTTGAGAAAAGAATAATGAAAGCAATTTTAGTATATAAATCACAAAGAAACATTTTGCTAATTGATGATTTCTTTAACTTTGTTTATAGAATAATGACAAAAAATGATTTTTTAATAGATTGAAAATTGTTAAATAAGCCTACCTCAATGGGCGCTGAACTAAAGAAAAACGTCAAAAATTAGTATCATTTCTTATGCAAACTTTGTTTTTGACGTATCATTTCTTTATCAGAAAGACAACTTAGAAACATAGGATTGATACAATAGTGTCAGTCCTTTTTCTTTAGATATAATCTAACTTTTTTGTGATATGACCATTCTGCGGTTTAGCTAAAAAGGGCATTTTTTGATAAAAATCAAGAAATCAATATAGAACGTTCCACCGAAATTAGGCAACGTTCCACCGAAATTACTATCCTTTATGGAAAAGATATCTAAGATTTAAGGTCTCTAATTGTT
>JBAYZV010000091.1:0-7360 GCA_041672325.1 Candidatus Izemoplasmatales bacterium | reverse complement strand
ATATTTGATATTTTCGATAATAATGTCGACCATATTCGCAATGCTTTCTGCGAAGTAAGAGATGCCATTTATGTTCACCAGGAAGAAAAAGCAATTGAACCTTTACTGCACGTAAAAGGTGCTACAAAAATAGCTTTCGGCAAATTTAAAGACACTTTAGAGAAAGATCCTAATGGAGCTATAATAATTGGAAAGCAAGGCCGAGGAAAAATAATCAAAGAGTATATTGATAAAACCTACCCAAATCAAGTTCTCTCGAGAATTTGGAATCTATCTGGTGAATATGATTCAATTATTGAAGTCTTTACTCCAGAATCTAATAAAGGTTTAGCTTTAAAATATGTAGCTGATTATCTAGGATTTGAAAATGACCAAATAATAGCTATTGGAGATGGTCACAACGATATTGAAATGATAGAATTCGCTAACATAGGAATAGCAGTTAGAAACGCTCACCCAGAATTAATTAAAGTAGCTGATTTAATTTTGGAACACACTTCATCCGAAAATGCTGTATACCATTTTTTATCTAACTTCTTAAATAAAAAAAATTAAAAGGCCATCGGCCTTTTTATTTTTTATTCTTTCTTCTTTCTGCGCGACTAAGACGCGGTTGTAAGTTACCTTGAGTAATATTTTGTGACATATTTTCTACACTCTTAGGATTCATACCAGCCATTTGTCTCATCATTTTAGATTGTTTTTCAATCATAGAAATTATCCGATTAATTTCTGTAGAAGAACGCCCGGATCCTCTAGCTACACGATTTCTTCTTGATGATGATCGGTTAAGTAATTCAGGATTTTTTCTTTCTTCCTTTGTCATAGAAGAAATAATTGCTTCGATATAAACTAGTTGCTTATCATCTAGTTTATCAACATCTGCCATTTGTCCCATGCCTGGTAGCATTTTTAATATTCCAGAAAATTTTCCCATTCTTTTAATCATCTTCATTTGTTTTAACAAATCGTTATAGTCAAAACTACCACTCATCATTCTTTCCATCATGTTCATTGCTTCTTTTTCATCAATCTCTTCAGTCGCTTTTTCAATAAGTGATAATACATCACCCATACCTAAGATTCTTGATGCCATTCTTTCTGGATGAAAAACTTCAATTTCTTGCAGCTTTTCACCAGTACCAGCAAACTTGATTGGAACACCAGTTACTTTTCTGATTGATAAGGCAGCTCCACCACGTGTATCTCCATCTAATTTGGTTAAAATACAACCCGTTAGATTCAAAGCTTTATTAAATGCTTCAGCTACATTTACTGCATCTTGACCTGTCATTGCATCAACGGTCAAAAGAATTTCTTGTGGATTTGCTATTTTTGCAACGTTCTTAATTTCTTCCATCATCATGCTATCAACATGAAGTCGTCCAGCAGTATCTATAATTACTAAATCAAATTCATTTTTCCTCGCATAATCAAGTGCTGATTTAACTATTTTTTCAGGTTCTATTTTTCCCATTTGAAAAACTTCAATATCTAATTGCTTACCTACTGTTTGTAATTGTTCAATCGCTGCTGGTCGGTATATGTCCGCAGCTACTAGTAATGGTTTACGATTATTAGTTTTTCTAATATAATTAGCTAATTTCCCAGTTGTTGTTGTCTTCCCAGCCCCCTGTAAACCAACCATTAACATAACAGTAAAATCATCATCAAGACTAAGTTCACTTGTTTCAGAGCCCATAAGTTTTACTAACTCATCATTAACAATTTTTACAACTTGTTGTCCAGGGTTTAGACCTTTTAAAATTTTTTCACCGTAAGCCAGTTCTTTTACTTCGTCTGTAAACTCTTTTACAACTTTATAGTTTACGTCCGCTTCTAACAAAGAGAGTCTAACCTCTCTCATCATCTCATCAATATCATTCTCTGTTAATTTGGCTTTACCAGTAAGTCTTCGTAAAGCCATTTGGAAACGACCAGTTAAATTTTCAAAAGCCATACTCTATTTCACCTTTTCTATTTTTTTAATAATTGTATTTGTCTTATCGTTTAAATTCTCTACAACTAGAGAATTTAATAGTTCTTCAATTAGATTATTTCTTTCATTAATTTTGAGTTTAGTTTCAAAGTTTAAAAGGTTAGTCACGACATTTTTAATTTGTAAATGTACAGCATTACGACTAACTTTTAAGATCTCCGCTATTTCTGATAACGAGTAATTATCAGAAAAATAATATTTGAAGTATTCTTTTTGTTTATCCGTTAATAATTCTTGATATATATCAAACAACTCATTTAGTTTGATTGTTTCTTCTATACTGTAAGCCATATTCTATACCTACTTACTCAAAAAAATCTGAGAACAAACCATAAATATAATCTTCAATGTCAAAATATTCGAGATCAGTTATTTTTTCGCCTAATCCTACAAAACTAATGGGAATTCCCAATTTATTTCTAATAGCTAAAACAATTCCGCCTTTTGCAGTTCCATCTAACTTTGTAAGAATAATTCCTGTTATATTTGTTACTTCAGAAAATATTTGTGCTTGCGATAACCCGTTTTGTCCAGTTGTAGCGTCAATCACTAAATATGTTTCAAACACTTCATTGTTAGTTTCTCTTTTAATTATTCTGTTTATTTTATCTAATTCCATCATTAAATTCTTTTTATTTTGTAATCTACCAGCTGTATCAATAAGTAAAACATCGATATTTTTTTGTTTTGCTTGTTTTATCGCATCAAAGATAACGCTAGACGGGTCACTTCCTGCATCTTTTGCAATGACTTCAACACCTACTTTTTCTCCAAATGATTTTAATTGGTTAATCGCTCCTGCCCTAAATGTATCTCCAGCAGCCAACATTACGCTTTTACCTTCATTTTTAATTTTGTAGGCCAATTTGCCGATAGAGGTTGTTTTCCCAGTTCCATTCACACCGACAAAAAGTATAACTGTTAATCCTTCTTTGTTATATCTAATATTAGTATTTATAATCTCATTTTTTAGATATAGTTCAAACATTTGATCAACAATAATATTTTCTAAGTCTAATGGTTTAATAATTTTTTGAGCATTTACAACATTGCGGATGTTTTCTATAAATTCAATAACTGTATCTACACCAATATCAGCCATTATGAATATTTCTTCTAATTTCGAAAACAAATCCTCATCTATATATTTAGATTTTTCTAATATATCCTTCAAAGAAGACAAAGACTGACTTCTTGTCTTCATCATTCCAATTTTAAATTTTTCTGCGTTTTTACGCTTTTCTTTACTACTGAACAACTTTGAAAATAAACCCATGCTTTCACCACCTAAAAATCTATATGTATTATATCATACATTTAATATTTTACTAAATGTAATAATTAAAAATTCGCCTCATATTATGAGACGAATTTAGGAAGGGTAAGTGTTGTTAACACTTAAGGGAAATTCAACTACATATGTAGCTGTAATCATATTCTAACATATAATTCGTTAGTTAAAAATGATGTTTTTGTGAATATTTTACTAATTATTCACATTTTTCCCCTGTAATACATCTTATTTCACCAAACTCATCTTTTACAACTACGTTCCCGCAATTAGGACATTCTTGATCGATAACTTCTAGCGGTGAAATGTATTTACATTTAGGAAAATTAGAACAAGCTAAGAATTTCTTTCCTTTATTCTTTCCTTTGCCCGCTACTTTTACCAATAATGTGCCTGTTTTACATTCAGGACATGGAACTTCTGTATTAAATGGTTTTTTCTTAGGCTTGATATATTTGCATGTTGGAAAATTAGAACAAGCTTCAAAAGCTCCAAATTTTCCCATCATATAAACCATAGGCGAACCACATTTAGGACATGTTTCGCCAGTTTCTTTGGGTTGAACTTTCTCCATGTTAATTTTTGCGGTATCAATTAATGGTATAAAATAATCATAAAATTTTTGTAAAACATTTAGTTGTTCTTCCGACCCTTCGGCTATCATATCAAGTTTCTCTTCCATTTTTTTGGAATAATCAGAACTAATAAATTCATTAAAAAATTGTTCTAATTTTTCAATTGTTAGGTTTCCTTGTTCAGTAGGTACAAATTTTCTTTCTTCAACTTTTACGTATTTTCTTTTAATAAGAGTAGATACTGTGTTTGCATAAGTTGAAGGACGTCCTATTCCAAGTTCTTCCATATCTTTAATTAATTTCGCTTCAGTATAACGCGCTGGGGGGGATGTAAATATTTGTTTTTTCTCTATATTATCTGCTTCAATTTCGTCATTTTCTTTAAAATTTGTTAAATCAGCTGTTTTCTTTTCTTTTTCTTCGTAATCTTTATTAAGTTTTAAATATCCATCGAAAATAGGTTTTGAACTCGTTGCTTTAAAAATGGTGTTATTATTTTCCAATAACAGAGTAGTAACTTCATTAATTGAAGGACTCATTAATGACCCAACTGCTTTATCATATATTAATTTGTAAATCTTATATAATTGTGAACTTGAGATAATTGAAAACTTTTTATTATCTTTCTGTTTTTTAACAAATTTTTCAAATTCTTTAGATTCTAAATACTCTTTAAATTCTTCGGGTGTACGCATGGTACTTGTAGGCCTTATAGCTTCATGAGCATCTTGAGCATTTTCCTTATTCTTTGGAAGTCGATAAGTGCCAACATATTTTGAGCCAAAAGTATCTTTAATAAAATCTTTGGTTTCGCTAACAAAAGAATCAGACAATCTAGTAGAATCCGTTCTCATATAAGTAATTAAACCAACCATTTCGCCTTTATATTCAATTCCTTCATACAACATTTGAGCAATATTCATAGTTTTCTCAGCTGAATAATTATATTTATTAGAAGCCGCTTGCTGCAATGTTGATGTAGTTAAAGCTGGTTTAGAATATGATTTAGATTCTTTCTTTGATAACTCTATTACTTTAAACTTTTTACTCAAATTGTTTAATATTTTATCTGCAGCTGCTTCATTTGGAATAAAAGGTTTTTGTCCATCAAGCTTAAATAACTCAGCTTCGACCTTACCGAACTGAGCGTATATTTCAAAATATTCTTCAGGAATAAATTTAGCTATTTCTTTCTCTAAATCAACAATCAGCTTCAAAGCTGCAGATTGAACTCTACCAGCAGATTGTGATTTTATTTTAGATTTAAGTAACATAGATAACTTAAAGCCAATGATTCTGTCAAGCATTCTTCTTGTTTCTTGAGAAGATACTAAATTTAAATCAATATCTCTTGGATGTAAAAACGCATTTGTCACTGCGTTTTTTGTAATTTCATTAAATACTACTCGTTTAATCTCTTTGTCTTTAACATTCAGTGTATCATATAAGTGCCAAGATATTGCTTCACCCTCACGGTCAGGGTCAGTAGCTAAGAAAATTTCACTTGCACTTTTTACCAAGCTATTTAATTCTTTAACTACAGTTTTTTTCTTTGGCAATATTTTATAGTCTGGCTTAAAACCATTATCAACATCGATTCCCAATCCACCTTTTCCAGTGGTTGCTAAATCACGGATATGACCGACACTAGCAGTAACTATATAGTCGTCTCCTAGATACCTTGAAATTGTTTTTGATTTAGATGGAGATTCCACTATTACAACTTTTTTCGCCATAATTCACCTCGCCCTTATATAATATACGCATTATTTTTTAAATGTCAACTATTTTATTCTTGTTTCAATTTGAGAAAATATACTAATCTTACCTTAATAATATATATATTATTAGTAAAAAAAGTTAGTCAAAAAAATTTTGACTAACTAAAATCCAATTATCACAAAAGTCATTCTATCTTTGTCTTGCATGTCTTTTAAAGTAAAAACTTTTGCTTCTGGAAAATATGTTTTTGCTATTGCTTGTAATTCATCTTTTTTATCATAAGCATGTTCAAACGCAATAAATGCTTTTTCTTTAAGTATTTTATGTGCGTTTTTTAAGATTTCATGATAATAATCAAGTCCATCTTCTCCACCAAATAATGCAATATGAGGCTCGTTATCATAGATTATCGAATCAACCGCTTCTGAGTTAGGAATATAAGGTGGATTTGATACAATTATATCAAATTTCTTATCTAATACTGGTTCAAGCATATCTCCTGCTAAGAACAAGACATCAGCACTTAGATTTTTTGCGTTTTCTTCAGCTAGTTTCAAAGCATCTAAACTTATGTCAGTTGCAATCATTTTCATCTTAGGTTCTTCTTTTGTTAAAGCAATGGCTAAACATCCAGAACCTGTACCAATATCCACTATATCAACTTCTTTACCAGAGAAGTACTCATCATAATTAATTAAAACATTAGCTACTAACTCCTCAGTTTCAAAGCGAGGAATTAAAGCTGTATTCCGTACTAAAAATTTATAACCATAAAAATATACAAATCCAATGATTTGTTGAACAGGTAAATTTTTAAATAAATATAAATCTAACGCTTCAAGAAATTTATTTATAGTTTCTGACGGCATTTCTTCTTCGTATTTTAAATATAGTTCATTTGGTTGTAATTCAGAAAAATTTAAAAAGAGAAGTTCTGTAGCGCTTGTCTCTTTGTTTTTCTTTCTTGTCAAAGATTTAGCGCTTTTTAGAACTTCTTTGTATGTAGCCATTATTGCTTAGCCAACTTTCTTTTTTGTTCTTCAGAAATTAAAGCTTCTATAATAGGCTCTAATCGTCCATCAATAATTCGGTCTAATTGTTGAATTGTTAAATTAATTCTATGATCAGTAACGCGATTTTGTGGGTAATTATAAGTTCTAATTTTCTCACTACGATCTCCACTGCCTACTTTAGATTTTCTTTCTTCTCCCTCTTTTTCTAATTTTTCTTGAAGGAGTTGATCATAAAGTCTTGAACGAAGGATTTTTAAAGCTGAAGCTTTGTTTTCATGTTGACTCTTCCCGTCTTGACATTGAGCTACTGTATTTGTTGGAACATGGGTTACTCTCACAGCTGACTTAGTAGTATTAACCGACTGCCCGCCAGGACCAGATGAACAAAAAGTATCAACTCTTACATCTTCCATATCAAGTTCAAAATCAATTTCTTCAGCCTCAGGTAAAACTATTACCGTTGAAGTTGAAGTATGAATTCTTCCACTAGATTCTGTTTGAGGTACTCTTTGAACTCTATGTACACCAGATTCGTATTTTAAATTAGAATAAACGCTATCCCCAGTAACCATAAATTCTATCTGAGAAAAACCACCAGCTTCTTTTGGCTCTGCATAAAGCAATTCTATTTTCCACCCCATGGACTCAGCGAATTTTGAATACATCCTAAATAAATCACCAGCAAAAATGTTAGCTTCATCGCCACCGGCTGCACCTCTAATTTCAACAATAACATTTTTTTCATCATTAGGATCTTTTG
>JBAYZV010000090.1:0-7534 GCA_041672325.1 Candidatus Izemoplasmatales bacterium | reverse complement strand
AAAAGAAAACATTATGTTTGAAAAATCAGCATAAACACAACCACCACCTGATTTTCTACGATAAAATTCAATGTTATTATCTCTTACATATTTTAAGTTTACTTCATTATCAATAAGTTGATTACGACCAAAAATTACGGTTGGTTTCACTTGCCACATAAAGAAATATTCTCCATCAGGAAATTTTCTAGCAAGATATTCTTCTGTCGCTAAATAGAAACTAAGTCTTTTAGTCTCTGTAAAAGGATAAGCAATATATTTCATTTCAACACTCCTAACATTAAAAAGAGAGAAATTATTCTCTCTCTAAAAATTCTTTAATCCTTTTTCCCTCTAATTCTGATAAAAACTCTAAAAATGGTTCTATTTGTTTGTTGATTTTATATTCATCAATTGTTTTAAAATATTTGTTTCTTTGTTCCTTAGTTATCGATACTGGCAAATAACCTTCAAGCTCTAATTGATAATTAAGAAGTAATCTAGCTAATCTACCATTAGCATCCATAAAAGGATAAATTTTTAGTAGTTGCAAATGTGCAAAAGCTGCCTTTTTCATGCCTTTTAATTCCGGATTTGATAAATCATTAAAATAAGTATCCATTTTCTTAAAAATCTTTAAATATGTTGGTGGAACGTGTTTAGCACCTAAAATAAACAAGTCTCTTGTTCTATAAACGCCTCCAGTAATTATTCCATCAACTAAAACTTGATGTAAATCTTTAACTGTACTTTCATTTAATTCTACCTTTTTATCAACAAGACGATGAACCATGTTTATAGCATGATAATTGTTTATTATCGCTTGTCGTCTGTGTGCATTTTTGTCTGGGAATTCACGAGAATGATCCTCCAACAAGAAACAAACGTCTTCAAAAGTAAAATCTTCATTGTCAAAACTTGTTGATTCATAGATAAATCTTTTATCAAATTCATCGCATATTTCTTGAAGTTCTGTTTTAGTAAATGTTTTTTTCTTGTTGATGAGTTGCTCTTTAAGCGCTTCTACCTCTTCTAATTTCATATTTATCACCTCAATTAAATGATATCATAGAAAGCCCTTTCCTTCAATTGCTTTGAACAAAAAAGAGAGAAAAAAAAGCAACTTTATTAAGTCGCTTTAATTATTGTAATTATTGTGTGCTGTTTTAACTATACTATAGATGACTTCTTTTGGAATATCTCCATAATTATTTGCTTTAAACCAAAGCTCATCTTTAGTAGATTTGTTTTTAGATATTGTAGGATATTTAATTATCAGTCTAATTCCTTGTTCAAGATCATATTTAAATGCTATACGATAATAGTTACCAAAATTCATTAATACAAGGAATGGCTTACGATCAACATAAAAAGTAATTTTATCATCATCCAATTTTGTTACTACTTGAGGTAATTCACGAACATAGGATACTAACTCATCAAAAGACGGACTCAAAGGTTTAAACATTTTAGGCTTTTCAATATAGTATTCAATAGAATTAGCCTGGTTTGCTTGGTTTGAAACCTTAGAAAACTCTGGATCAACTTGAACATCTTCAAAGACAATACTTGTTGGATCTAATTCTTCTTTAGCGGAAATAATTGTTTGTTCCTTTGATACTATCATTGTTTGTCGCTCTTGTTCTTGAGCTTTAGGCGTTTGATTCTTACCTTTATTCTTGAAATTACCTGATTCTGATTTTCCTGTATTATTATCATCAATAATTTTTCTTTCAAACTTAGAAGAAAAAATCATATAGATAACATAGATTAATAAGAATAACGGAACAACCAATATCATATAACGAGTACTTATAGCGCTATAGTTATCTTTAACTCTATAGATTAAATGAATATATGAAAGTGCAGCTGACCCAATAGCGATTTCTATCAAAATAATGCTAATAAAAACTCTACCTATTGCTTTTACATTTCTATATTGTACAATAAGCACATAGGCAAAAATGAATAGAGAAATTATAATCCCAATAGAGCCAAGAAAGAATATCAGTTGAGCTGTACTGGTGATGTACCCAACATATATTGAATAAGCTAAATAAGCTGTATAAGAAATAGACGCTACAGCATATCCAAAAATTGGAATTACTGCAAGATTTCTAGTACTGTTTTTAATAAAGCCATTATCTCTGTATTGTCTATTTGCTACGAATAAAAATAAAATACATAAAACAATGGTAAATCCTCCAATGATTCCCTTAATCATTAATTCGTTATTAGTTAAATACGAAACATTAAATCCCCATTGGCTAATTCTATTCCAAGGAACAGCTACTAAACTAACTAAAATTACGGAAAATAATAGGAGAACTTGGCTTAGAAACTTTTTCATAATTTCACCTCACAGTATATCAAAATTATATAACTTATGCATGTTTATGTCAATAAACTATCAAGAATTATCTTTTTTTCTTATTACATCTAATTTATAAGAAAATCTATGTCTTTTATAGTAAATTTCTAATTCGTTAATTAGTTATGTGTTTTAAATCCAGATATAATGAACAAATAGCTTTCAATAATATTTGATGATTATAGTTAAAAGGATATACTAAATTTGTTTTAAATTAACATTATCTAGTAATATTTAATAATATTGTTGTAGTTTTTCATTATTTTATTTATAATAAAGATAAACTATAAAATGTTTTTTAAAACATTATAACATTATAGTTAATAATCTATAAGGAGGTTAAAGATATGCAAGTGTTGAAGGAAAGTGTTCGTAACTCAATAGTTGAAGGCGCAATACTAGAATTTTTTGAATATGGTTTTCAAAATGCTAACATGAGACGGATCGCTGACAATGCAAATATAACAGTCGGCAATATTTACCGCTATTATAAGAACAAGGAAACACTATTCAAAGAGATCTTACTACCTGCTGAAAGAGCAATCGAAGATTTAGGAAATTTTGATGAAGAATTAAAAATCACTTCAATTAAAACGATAGTCGATGTTAACCAACTAGTTACTTATGTAATGAGTGTTCTAAAACCCTATACACGTGAAATATACATTATGACTCTTGATTCATCTGGATCTCACTATTTAAAAATTGTAAATTTGCTTGAGAATATGATTACTCAAAAAATTAATGCTTTTCACCCTAAAAAATTCGATCGCTATTTACTAAAAGTAATATCTTCTAGCTTCATCCAAGCTACATTTACTGTATTTAGAGACAATATTAATAATATTCGTAGAATTCAAGAAATGATATCTCAACTAATAGTCTTCTATTTCCGAGATATGGAGCAAAGATTATTCTAACAATTAAAGCGAAAAAATAAGTGGACTTATAAAATCCACTTATTTTTTTTACATTTTTTCCAATTTTAAAACATTAATTTTGCCAATTTCGGTTTTTGGTAACTCGTCAAGTTTTACTATTTCTTTTGGAACAGCATAACTACCTAAATTGAGTTTAATAATTTCTTTTAGTTTTAAATCATCTATTTCTTGTTTTCCGGGTACCCATACAATAAATAATTTGACAATATTGCCTTTTTCTTCATCAGAAACTCCAATTGCAGCAACTTCACTAATACTGTCAAAACTCATTAGTAAGTTTTCAATTTCTGCTGGTAATACTGGAATGCCAGAAACTTTTATAATTCTTTTTAGCCTTTGTTTAAAATGAACATATCCATCATCATCAATATATCCTAAATCTCCAGTTAAAATCCATGATTTATTATTAACTACTAAAGTTGCTTCTTTTGTTGCTTCTAAGTCATTTAGATATCCATTCATCATCGTAGGCCCAGAAACAACGATAATTCCATCTTTATTATTTTCTAAAAACTCTTTCGTTTCAAGATCAACAACTTTGATTTCTATATTAGGTAATGGCTTCCCAACTGATTTTTTATTTTGATTTTCTAAAGTATTGACCGCACAAACTGTTACTACTTCAGTTAATCCATAACCTTCTAGCAGTCTAGCTTGTGATCCATATTTAATCATTGCGTCATCAAAACGATTTTTCAAATCCATAGCTACGTAATCCCCACCTACGAAAGCTTGGTCGATATTTTTAATTTTCGGATCATAAAACTCCGGCTTTTTTAATAAAGCTTCAAATAAAGAAGGAACTCCAATAATATAGTTAACTTGGTTACGCTTTATTAATTTAATTGCTTCATCCGCATTAAATTTAGGCATAAGAGTATTTACTCCCCCAAAACTAAGAAGACCATGAATCCCCATACAAAGACCAAAACCGTGAAACATTGGTAAAACAGCCAACATATGCTTGTCTTTAAAATCTAGTCTATTCATTATACAAGATGCTTGTTCAGCTAAAAAATTAATAGAGTAATCTGACAGTTCAATAGTTTTAGGTTCTCCTGAAGTGCCACCACTATGAAGGTAAGTTGATGTTTTCTTTGGATCTATGGTAACTACTGGTGCTTCATTTTTGCTATATAAGGAACTGAATTTTAACACTTTATTATTATAAACAATTTTATTCAGTTTTTTTCGATTAATAACTCTATATCCTACTTTTTTTATTAAGTTGAATTCATCTACAGGAGTTACTAGAACAATCTTTATATCGTCATCTAGAAGTTCTTGATAGCGTTCAAAAAAAGTATCTAGAATTATTAATGTTTTACTATTTGTAGTTTTCATAAATTTACGCATTTGCATCAAAGGAGTAGTTGGATGAACCATGTGAGCAATTATCCCTAGTTTATTTGATGCATAAAAAGCAAATATCGCTTCAAATACGTTAGGTAAAGCCATAGTTATAACATCTCTTTTTTTAACTCCTAAATCATTTATTCCATTAGCGACTAAATCAATTTTAGTCATTAGGTCAGAATAGTTGATGTATTTACCCATAAATAGTAATGCATTATTCTTTGGGTACTTATTTGCTGTATTTAAAACCGCTTGATATAAACTTATATTTGAATCCATTAGTATCCCCCTAATAATGATAGCCTAAAATATAACCAATTAAGTAAACAAAAGCTAATAAAAAAGCTTGATGTGTTATGAAAATAATTAGTGATTTTTGTCCTGCAAATATAAAAATATTTTTTTCAGTCATTTTAACTTGTGGAATTAAACTAACCTTATTACTATAATATATCTTTCCTAATACTGTTCCCAAGAGAATAACACCTGTATAAGGGAAAATACTAAAATAATCTGAACCAAATGCTTTTACACCAATAATTATTGCTGGTAAATTTTTCCATTCAAACGTATCATAATATTCAATATCATAAAATCCTAAAGGAAAACCAATACCAATAATTATTAATGCAATAATCAAAAGCACTAATTCGTTTTTAATGAATTTTCTCAAAAGATAAATGATTAAGATTGATGTAGCATAAAGATGAATTATGCCAAACACGATTAATGTATCACTTAAGAAAAAGTCTAGGCCTAGGGAAACTGCAGTTATTATAAGTGATAATAATAAAAGTTTTAAACCTCTAGATAAATTATTTTTACTGAAAGTGTAACTGATTCCTGATACAATCAAAAAAACTGACACAAAAAACAAATGGCCAAAAAATCTTAATTCAGATTTCCAATAATTAGTGGCTAGTATGCGTAAGAAATTAAATACTGAATTATCCACAGCATGAAAATTACTGAATAGTTTTGGCATATACATAAAATCATACATAAGATGATCAAATACCATCATGATAATTGAAAATCCTCTTAAAAAGTCTAGTTCCCATATTCTTTTCTTCATAATCAAGCATTCCTTCATTTAATAAAAATATTATATCATTAAACAACTTCAATTTTCTACAATTTATATTTTTTACCAATAAAATACAAGTTTAATACGTATAGATATATAGAAAAGGCTACAACTCTTTTAATTTATGATATAATTTACTCGAGGTGAAAAAATGCAGATAAATTACGAGGATTATATTGATTTGTTAATAGCAAAAGATAATGAGGCCTTTCGAGTCGTATATGAAAACACAAAAAAAGGTGTTTTTTCAATGATTATTTCAATCGTTAAAAATAAAGCTGCTACTGAAGATTTAATGCAAGACACATATATGAAGATGATAGAAAAAATAAATCAGTATAAAAAGGGCAGAAATTTTTACTCATGGTTATTACAAATTGCTAAGAACACTGCTCTTGATTATTATCGTAAATATAACAAGGAAACTATTTACGATCCTCAAGAGCAATCTTACTATCATGATAGTTTAAAAACTGAAGAAAAAACATATAGTGTATTAGATTTAATAAAACCTTTAGATCCTTTAGAAAAACAAATAGTATTATTAAGAAGTGTTGAAGAAATGAAATTTAAAGATATAGCCGCTATTGTTGATAAACCTCTCGGCACTGTCTTGTGGCTTTACAACAAAGCGATAAAAACTCTTAAAAAATATCTTGAAGTGGAGGTGCAAAAATGAAAAATAATGATATAAAACAAAGAATTAATCAAGCTGTTATTCATGAAATACCAGATGTTTTTGACCGTATTGATATCAGTAAAATTCAAATTGAACCTAAAGTTAAGAAAAGTATTAACTTCAACTTCGCTAAAAGTTTGAAATTAGCAGTTAGTGCATTCGCTTTGATAATTACTGCTTTCTTTGCTTATAACTTTTTCTTTGCTCCTGATATTAATTCTAATACACCTTTAGAATCTGAAATTGAACTTTTAGGCTTTCAAACTATTTCTGGAGCTATATTACTTGAAGATAGTAGTTTAATTGAACTTAACAATATTGAAGCGTATGATTCGATTATTTTAGCTGTAAGTACAGCTGAAGATGATAGTATTAATGACTATATTTCAGAGATAAACCCATTAATGCATTTCATGGAAACTATTATTAATTCAGATAATTCTATTGATTACCAAACATTTGCTTCAGATGATGCAAACTATGCTTTCGCTTTTAAATACACTTCTTTTGATTTAGCGAAAAATCAATTAACATATAAGGTATATTATAATCAAAACGAAACATCATCTTCTGGTAAAATAGTTTTTTCTGACAAAGAATATAATTTTGATAGTGAAAACAAAGAAACTAAACTAAGTATAGACGAAGATAATTATGTTATCATAAATAATGATTCAGAATCAACACAACAAAGGTTTAAGTATACCATTTATCAAAATGGTATACTTATGTTAGAAAATGATTTAGAATTATACCGTGTTAATAGAAACATTGAAGTAAAAGCTAAAATAACTAAAAACGGTTTATCAATGAATCTATATGTTCAAAGGAAATATTTTAGTAATTTAGATGAACTTGAAATTGATTATGAGATAGACAATCAAGGCAAACATTTATCCGGAAAATTTAATGTAAATCTTGAGTTTGAACAAGAAAATAATGGTTACAGTTATAAGTATAATTTTGGAAATGACAATTCTGAAACACACCCTCGTGGCCCAATGTCCAATCCGGGTGGAAATCACCCTGGAAGACCTGGAATAATTATTTTATAATTTAACCAATAAATATCAAGTTTAATCCGTATAATTTATAAGCAATAATAAATAGGAGGATTAATT
>JBAYZV010000089.1:0-7549 GCA_041672325.1 Candidatus Izemoplasmatales bacterium | reverse complement strand
TTGGGTGATGGAAAAACAACAACCGCTTAAAGATTGGATTCAAGCGTTCAATAGTGGAAGCTTTGAATCAAGTGATGTTAAAGTTCAAATCAAAGCTGGATGGTACGATTGGTTTTGTAAGGACTCAAGCTTAAAGAATAAAACCAAACGCATGGGCAATATCATTAAGCAAATAAAACCAGGTGGCAAGGTTGATGTAGAAAACAGTTATGTCTGGTTCAAGAACAATTGTCCACTTCAAGGTAGTCTTTATGATGATTTTAGAATTGCAGATTTAGAATCCGATGTTACATTGATTGTTGTTCAACTAAACTCACCATGGCATGATAAGACGTACACAGTCTATGAACGATTAACACACTATGAAAAAGTTGTATTCTCAACGGACTCAGTTAAAGAACTTATTAAGTGGTTAAACGAAGGGTGGGAAACGCATGTATAACTATTACAACAGACATCCCAAAGGCATCAAAACTGGTGACTGTGTGGTTAGAGCAATATCAACAGCATTTGATAGAGACTACATGGAAACTAGAAGAGAACTCAATCAGAAGAAGCGTGAATGGAGTTTCACCAGTTACAAGGATACAGAGTTTATCTATAAGTATTTAGAGAATCATCCAAGATACATTTTTAAAGCGGTTAAGGGTGAACCAAGAATTAAGGGTACAGATTTTGCAGAGCTTCATCCAAAAGGAACCTTTATACTAAAAATGGCTGGCCATATCAGTGTTTGCAAAGACGGTGTCATTCTAGACATTTGGGATTGTACCTATAGAAGTGTTTATACAGCATGGAGAATTGACGAGGAAACAACATGAAAGTAAATTTTATAAGAAAACCAACACCAGAGGAACTTATCCCTAAAGACGAATTTATCGTTGAAAAGACCATAGTTCTAGAAAGTGACGTATTTGAAGGATTCATCAGAGAACCATTAAATGATTATGACTTCATCAAAGAACATCTAGAATTGATGTATTGCGATAAGGAAGGTATATTTCACTGCTTGTTAGTCACATCGGATAAACATGACTTTGGTATCCTGGTTGAAAGTGAAGGATATCATTACGCAAGGTATGCAGCATTCATACCACTTATCAAAAACAAAACAGAAAACTAAGGAAGCGAGCAAGCTTCCTTTTTAACTATTTAAAGCGAGGATAACAAATGAAAATTATAACAAGTGAATCTGTCTTTAAGGGACACCCAGATAAAATATGTGACCAAATCAGTGATGCTATCTTAGATGCACACTTAGAACAAGACAGAAATGCAAGAGTAGCAGTAGAAACAGCCATCAAAGATGATGTTGTTTTTATTTTTGGTGAGGTAACGTCTAAAGCTTCAGTGAATTATAAAGAAGTCGCACTAACCACATTAAAAGAAATCGGATATGATGATCCATTCGATGTGATTGAAAAGATATCTAAGCAATCAGATGATATTGCACTTGGTGTGAATCATACGAATGATCATGAACAAGGCGCAGGTGATCAGGGCTTAATGTTTGGCTACGCTTGCAAAGAAACGCCAGAATTAATGCCGTTAGCAATCGTAGTGGCACATGACATCGCAAGAAGTATTGACGAGCTTAGAAAGGCAAAATATGGCCACGTGTTTGGTCCAGATGGTAAGTGTCAAGTCTCAGTTGTTTATGAGAATGATGAACCAATAGCTTATGAAACGATAGTCGTTTCTGCTCAAACAAAACATGGTATTCAACTAGACTATGCAAAAGAGATTATTCTAAATGAAGTGTTAAAACCTCTGATTGGTGAAGACCTTTCACACATTCAAGTCTTAATCAATCCAACAGGTGCTTTTGTCGTTGGTGGACCATATGGAGACTCTGGATTAACCGGTAGAAAGATTATCGTTGATACTTATGGTGGTTATGCAAAACATGGCGGTGGTGCATTCTCTGGCAAGGATGTGAGCAAGGTAGACCGCAGTGCGGCTTACTATGCCAGATTTGTAGCAAAAGCCCTTGTAGCGGCAAATTTAGCGGACAGGTGCGAAGTTAGTGTTTCATATTCCATCGGAGTAGCAAACCCTGTAAGTGTATCCGTTGATACCTTTGGAACAGGGGTTACCTCTGATGACGTTCTATTGAAGTTGATTAAAGAAAACTTCAACTTTACACCGTCAAGTATTATCAAAGAACTAAACCTGGACAAAGTGAAATTTAAACCTTTAGCATCTTATGGACATATAGGTCGAGTTGATCTTGATGTTGCATGGGAACAAGTAGATGCCAAAGCCAAACAACTAAGTGAATCTTATGAGCAAACCAAAAGAGCTTCACAGGTTTTATAAGTCGAAGGCTTGGCTCGTTGCTCGCAATATCAAAACAAACGCCACACAAGGCAAGTGTGAGCGGTGTGGCGCGATTGGTGAAGAGGTTCATCATAAGATTAGGTTAACAGTTGATAATGTTAATGATACTACTATAAGTTTAAATCAAGATAATCTGGAGTTGTTATGCAGGGATTGTCACAACGATGAGCATGGACGATTCAAAAAGAAAGATGTAATGTTCGATGAACATGGTAATTTTAAGCATTAAATGATAAAATATTACATATCTGTGAGGGGTTGTAATATGATCTTATCCGAAAAAATAATAATAGCTTTGAGAGATTTTGAAGAAAAATATAATGAAATTGCAGAAAATAGGAACATGCCAAAAAGATATTGTGAGATATATAATTCAGCTCCTATAGAATTTAAAAACATTTTTGCTTATTGGCACTTTGAACTAAATACCTTAATAGATTTCATGAATTATAAGCGTAGAAATGATAAAGAGGAGTTTGCTACATTGCATTATAATGCAGATCAAAGTAGAAGATTAATTTCTCTATTAGATCAAATAAATGAGATTGTAAAACTTACCATACCATCTATATCAATAAATATTCATGATTCATACAAAAAACTAATTGAAGAAATTAAACCTCAATTAGAACCATATGGCGGAAGTCATGTTCAGAACTATAAAATATTTGAGTTAATGAATTACGAACCTGTATTTACCATCAAACACAGTCATCATTATGGTGGTGTTATGAATATCATTTTTGCAGCTAATGGACCGAAACCTGATATTATTATTTCTGATGCCATTGAAAACAAAATTGAAATTGTCGGTAACAAAGAATATTGTTTAGTTTATGACTTAGAAATACAAAACAACAATCTAACATGGGAAGATTTAAATAAATGGTGGATACGAGATAATAAAACCTTACTTTCAAAAAGATTATTAGAGATATATAGTGAAGATGCCATTGAAAAGAGATTTTTAAATGAATACTTGGCTTTTTGCTCTAAGAAGGACATCTTAAAGTATCCTGCTCTAGTACCAGAAGTATATTTACACTACGACCCTAAAACTATAAAAGAACTAGATGTTTTAGGTAAAGAGAAAAGACTTGTTCATCAAAGAATGGATTTCTTAATGTTAATCAACGGTCATAGAATCGTGATTGAACTAGATGGAAAACAACATTATTCAGAGGATGATAAGCCATCTCCTAAAAAATATGCAGATTTAGTAGAATATGATAGAAAAATGAAATTACTCGGTTATGATGTTTATAGATTTGGCGGCTTTGAATTTACTCTCAAAGACTTTTCAAAGATGATTCATGATTTTTTTGATAAATTGATTTTAAAGTATGCCCCCCACTTACTAGATAAATGAACGCATAAGGGTACCGCATGGGTGGGCAATTAAAAAACACGAGGCAAAAATTTTGAAAATCGATTTTTTGTAACAGTAAAAATAGGAAATGAGGGTCAAAAAAAGATGAATAAAGTCGAAATATTAAATGATATTTATCATGAATATTATTTTAATGAGTTAGTTGAAACTCAAACTTTTAATTTCCAGCTTGACTCTAACAGAATATATTTGATAGAAAGATTAAATGAAATGAATGGTCTTAGTCGAGATCAGATTATAGAAAATGTAAATCATAGATTTTTTTCAATGTTAAATGAAGATGATCCTACTGCAGTCGAAAAATATACTTTGAGTATAACTCATCCCTTATATATTTCACTTCAACGATGTTTGATTTTATTCGAAGTTAAAAAATTAATGCCATCTATTGATTTTACATTAGATTTTAAAGACTTTTCTGTAATTAGCCATGTTATAATTTTTAGAATATTGCTCTATAATTCATATTTTTTACTTTCAGTTAAAAAGGATATGGATAGTTATAGCGATGATTTTGAAACAATTTTTTCAAAAAATACATTGAATAATTGGTTCACAGTAGAAGAGTTAATCTCAATTAATAGTGGCATCTCTAGAGAAAAGTACCAAATATTTCTTGACAAATTTAGTGTTGAAATTAATAATATCAACAGAAAAATTGATCCATTCAAAATTATTAAAAACGAAGAACAATATACTGTTATTTTTTTACGTGATTTTACATATAGTCTTTATCAAGTTCTTGAGGATTTTTTGATTACTGAATCTAATAAGAATGAGAATAAAAATTTCAATTATGGAAATATTAAAGGTGAAATGTTTGAAAGATATACGAGAATGATATTAAGAGATTATATTCCTTGGAATAATATCCATGAAAATTGTTTCTATCGAGACATTGATGGAAAGGACTCGGAACTCGATTTCTTAATAGAGTTCGATGATGTTTTACTTAATATCGAGTGCAAATCATCTAAATTTGACACATATTATTCCGCTAATAAACAATCTTTAAACGATAGGTTTATTTCAGCATATAAGCGCTCTTTTGAATCTATAGATAGATTTCATCGTACTATTAGTAACAAGGATATATTCTCTATAAAAACAAATAATAAAAATAGAATTATTAGTACAAAGAATAAAAAAGTAGTGTCAATCCATTTGACAGTATACGATATGAGGTATATTGGATCTGAGATTCAACGAGATATAATATCTGATTTACCTAAATACGAATATTATCCAATTAACATCAATACTATAGATTTGCAATGTATGCTAATGGAAACAAGATTTGGATCAGATGGTGACACTAATTTTAGGTATTATCTAAAAAAAAGATTTGACTTGATTAATAATGCTAAAAATTTAAAATTTGATCTTGATGAAATTGATGTCTTTGGATATTTAATATCAAACAGCGAAGATAATAAGAAAACATTAGATATCATAAGTGACTACGGAGAAAAAGGTTTTCATATGGATTTTACTATTTCAAATGGCATATACCGAAAGAAAATTAATGAGGAAACGAGTACTATGTTTATTAACAATCGAATATCCGATTTCGTTGAATATAAGAATCAAAAATCTATAAAAAAAATATTTGGTTTAATGGACTAGTAATTTGAAGTAATTATGAAACCAACTTAGGAGTGACTAATGTCAAAAAATGTCAATATAAAAATAGAGTATGAGCGACTTCGGTCGCTTTTTTCATCAGTAGATGAAACAAAAACAAAACTGGTTGACAATCTTATTGAACAAGCAGCATTTATGAAAATTGAGCTTGGAATCCTTCAGGACCAAATAAGAAAACATGGAGCTATTCAGATATCAAATAAAGGTGCTCAAAGACAAACTGAAGCAGCGAAGTATTATACAAAACTAGTGAATTCATATGGAACAGTCATCAAAACACTTAATTCAATAATGGGTAAAAACATTATTGATGAAGATGATGAGTTTGACAAGTTCATTGGTAGAATGTCATAATGAACTATTTAATGAAATATTATGATGAGATTCAAAAGGGAAATATCATAGTTGGAAAAGAACTATTGACAGTCTTAGAATCACTCATTAAAGATATTGATAACCCAAGATACATTTTTGATGAACGTCCTGGGAATATTCGAATCGAGTTTATTGAAACTTTTTGTAAACATACCAAGAGTCCATTTAATGGTGAACCATTTATTTTAGAACTATGGGAGAAAGCAATCCTTCAAGCAGCCTATGGATTTAAGATGGCAGATACCAATCTACGAAGATTCAATGAAGTAATACTACTCATTGCTAGAAAGAATGGAAAGACAACATTCATTGCAGGTATAGATCTTGCAGAGTTTTTTCTATCAAAGGGTGGTGTTGATATCGTATGTGCATCTAATACCTCTGAACAGGCCAATATTCTATTTGAAGAAATCAATAATATGCGGGAAGGCTCAAAAGCTCTATCAAATGAAAAAAGAAGTAAGAAAAATATCTTCCACATATACTCGCCAAAAACCAAAAACAAAATAAAGAAACTATCTGCTCAATCAAGAAATAAGGATGGCTACAATATTGAGGTTGGTTGTATTGACGAAGTTCATGAAATGACGGATTCAAAAGTCTATGATGCCATAAAACAAAGTCAATCAACTAAAGAAGAGCCGTTAATCTTTATCATTACAACAGAAGGTAATACTGTAGGTGGCTTTCTGGATAACAAACTCGATTATGTTAGAAAGATGATCAAAGGGGAGATCGACGATGAACGTGTACTTCCCTGGTTATATACACAAGACTCAATTAATGAAATCTACGAAGATAAGAAGACATGGCAAAAAAGTAACCCAAGCTTAGGCACTGTTAAGACGTACTCATATCTCGAGGACTTAATGAATAAATCCAGGCACGATCTGGCTACAAGAGTTACAATGCTTTGTAAAGATTTCAACGCTAAACAATTAGAACAAGGATCATGGTTAACTTATAATGATCTAAACAATGAAGAAACCTATGATATCAATGAGCTAAGAAACAGTTATGCTATTGGTGGTGTTGACTTATCATCAACCACCGACCTTACAGTTGCACTTTTATTGTTAATTAAAGATGGTAAGAAGTATGTTATTCCACAATTCTTTATGCCTAGTGAAGTCATTAAACGTAGAAAAGAAGAGGATAATGTTCCATATGATATTTGGGTTCAACGAGGTTTAATTACAGTAACTGAGGGTAATCAAAATGACTTTACACTTGTAACACAATGGTTTCTAACGATGATAAGAACTTATGAGATTAGACCTTTATGGGTTGGTTATGACCCCTGGAATAGTCAGTACTGGACTAAAGAAATGGAAGACTTAGGTTTTGAAATGGAAAAGGTAAGACAAGGAATCTATTCACTTTCAGAACCGATGAAGCAACTTGAAGCTGATTTAAAAAATGATAATGTAATATACAATAATAATCCAATTATGAAGTGGAATTTATCAAACACTCAAGCTAAGATTGATATCAATGGCAACATTCAACCATCAAAACTTGGAAGTAAGTATAAAAGAATTGATGGAGCTGTGGCCCTTATAATTGCGTATGCGGTATTAAATAGATATAAGATTGAGTATGAGAACATGATATAATTAATTTTAAAGAGGTGATATCATGTTTGAAAAATGCTGTATTAAACCTGAATTATTAAGTTACTCGCTTCAACACAAACCTAAACCTTTAAAAATGATACCCGATTTAAGAGATTCAATTGATAGATTTTTGTGGTATGTTCCTGGTATTGATTCATATCAATCATCAGATAACTATTTAATT
>JBAYZV010000088.1:0-7558 GCA_041672325.1 Candidatus Izemoplasmatales bacterium | reverse complement strand
CATCAAAAATAATTGAATATCTAGACGAAAATGACGCAATCTACATAATAGGCGTATTAGGAGAAAAACAATCCGCAAGAATTATAGAAGAGATGGATTTAAGTGATGCGGTAGATTTGCTTAAATTTTTAAAGAAAAAAGGAATTAGAATTTTAAAAAAAATAAATGCAGAAAGACGAAAAGAACTTTTACAGATAATGCTTTATGACGAAGATGAAATCGGGTCATATTTGACAGATAGTTATCTTGAATTAGAAGCGAATCTAACTGTGAAAGAAGCAATGAAAAAAGTTGTTAGTGAAGCTCATACTGTTGATTATATTTCAATATTGTATGTAGTTGATGAAAAAAGCAAATTATTAGGCTATATTAAACTAAAAGACTTAATTATAGCGAGAGCAGAAGAAAGCCTAAAAGATATCATTCAAACTAGATTTCCTAAAATTTATCCAAATGATGACAAAGAGTTTGTTGCTTCTATTATGCAAGAAACATCTGAATCATCAATTCCAGTAATCGATGAAGATGGATTACTGGAAGGGATTATTACTCATGATGACTTGATGGACATTATTTCATTAGCTCAAGAAGAGGATTATGCTAAATTTGCCGGTTTAGGTGATGCAGAGATTAACCTTAGAAGTAGTACGCTTAGAAAGTCGATTAAGTCAAGATTACCATGGCTTTCAATTCTTTTGGGATTAAGCATGATCACTTCAATAATTCTTTCATTCTTTGAAAGTGGACTATCTGCTACTTCGGGTTCAAGATTACTTGCATCTAAATTGGCGGTGTATCTTCCTTTAATTCTAGCAATGGCTGGTAATACAGGAACTCAAAGTCTAGCAGTAATGATTAGGTATTTATCAAAGAATATTGAGTCTAATCGAATAATCTTGAGAAAGCATATAATAAGAGAAATCTACACCGGGTTTTTTCAAGGAATAATTATTGGAGTATTAATATTCATAATGATAAATATTACAAATTACATTACTTACAATGAAATAAACACACAAAATATAATCTATGCAATTGTTACATCAGGATCAATTTTTATAGCGTTATTAATTTCAACAACTTTGGGAGCTCTAATTCCTTTAATAATGACTAAGTTTAAAATAGATCCAGCAGTGGCATCAGGTCCTTTCATTACAACAATATCAGATATTATTACCTTATCAATTTACTATTCAATCAGTTTGTTGATATTATTACCATTATATTAATTAGGAGGATTAACGAAAAATGAATTACACAGGCAAACAAAAAGCAAATCTAAGAAGATTTGCAAATGAAAAAGCAATTATGTTTCAAGTTGGGCAAGCGGGTTTAACTAATCAGGTTATTAACAATATTCTTGATAATCTTCATAAACATGAAGTTGGAAGAATTTCAGTTTTAAAATCTTGTCCAGATGATATTAATGATATCATCGGAATATTAGGCGAAAACGATATTTATGTAATATATCGGATAGGTAGAGTTATTTTACTTTATAAAGCTAATAAAGAATTGAAGAATAGGATTGTTCTATAATGAAAATATTACTTACAAATGATGATGGTTATAATAGTGAAGGCATAACACTGTTATATGATGAATTAAAAAAATATGGTGAAGTGCTTTTAGTAGCTCCTCATCATCATATGTCGGGGGCTTCGGTATCTCGAGTCTTTTGGACGAAAGTGAAAGTACATAAGCATCAAGATGATATATATTCAGTGGAAGGAACTCCCGCTGATGCTGTATCATTAGCGTTGCACGGACTGAATTTTAGGCCTAATGTTATTATTTCGGGAATTAATAATGGACATAATATTGGCGCAGATACAGTATATTCAGGAACAGTTGGTGCTTGTATGGAAGGACTTAAAGCTAACATTCCAGCAATTGCATTATCAGTTGACTATAATCACTTTAAACAAGTCAAGAAAGATTTATCAAAAGTTTTGAGTTATATTTTTGAAAATGATTTGATTTCAAATAAATATATGTTAAATGTTAATTTTGTTTCTAGTAGTTTTAACAAATCAAAAGGAATATTAATTACCGATTTAGGCTTTAGACCTACTCAACATTATTATGTATCTGAAGGAGATCATTATACAACAAAACGTAATTTTTCTGCTTATGAATTCGTTCCTGAAACAGATTTATATGCTGTAAATAATGGCTACATTTCTATTACGCCACTTAAATTTGCTAATCAAACAGAATATGGATTAAAGCAACTAAGAAAAAAGGTGAGTGAGATTGTCAAAGAATAACATTACATTTCTCCTTGTATATTTGATAAATTTATTATTAGTATTATTATTAATAGCTTTTGTTATTGAAAGTACTTTAATTAAAATTCTGTTAGGTATTTATCTAATGGTTTTTTCTACTGTATTTTCTTTTATAAATAGAAAAAAAGGAAGGTGACAAAATGATTAAGGAAGAAGTAATACCGATACTTCTAGAAGAAACAAAAGGAAGAACTATAGTTGCGGCGACTAAATATGGTGATCATTTTGATATTAAGACACTTTATGATTCTGGTATTAACAATATAGGAGAGAATCGTGTTAATTCTTTTTTAGAAAAATATGATTTATTACATGATTTAGATATTGTTTGGCATTTTATAGGTCATTTACAATCTAAAAAAGTTAAATCTGTCATAAATAAAATTGATTATTTACATTCTTTAGACAGAATGTCTTTAGTGGATGAAATCCAAAAATATCGACATTTGCCTTTGAATTGCTTTATTGAAGTAAATATAGCTGAAGAAGATAGTAAATATGGATTAAAGTGTCAAGAAGTTTTATCTTTCTATCAAAAATTACAAAATTATGATAAAATAAAAATAGTTGGGTTAATGGGCATGGCTTCATTAACTGAAGACCAAGATATGATAAAGAGTCAATTTACGAAATTAATCAATCTAAAAAATGAAATTAATCAAATAGCGAAAGAAAAGATTACATTACTATCAATGGGAATGTCCAATGATTATAAAATTGCTATGGAAGTCGGCGCAACTCATTTGCGTATTGGTTCGATTTTGTTTAAGAAAGAGGAATAATTATGGGTTTGTTTAGCAAGGATAAAATAACACCAACTAACGTTGAGTTTGAGGATTTAACCTTTGTAAAAGTAAATGATAATAAAGATGTTTATAAATATGCTGAAATAATAATGCATAGAATGCCAATTGTTTTAAATTTTACTGATTGTTTAATATCAGAAGCTAATGAAGTGCTAATGTTTTTAACTGGCGTTTTATATGCTTGCGATGGTGAAATAGTAAAAATACAAGATAAAATCTATTTAATGGCTCAAAAAAGCGATTTATTGGGACCAACATTAAATAGATTTATCAACGATTATAAGAAGCAATAGGTTATAATATGCTTATATTCCTAACCATTGCATATTATGCTTTATCAGTGTATTTTTATACAATGATAATTTACATTTTACTAAGTTGGACCTCAATTAGAAACAGCAAATTTTATTATTTACTAGGTAAAATAGTAGATCCATATTTAAGAGTATTCCGTGGCTTAATAGTTATATCTAACATAGATTTTACACCAATGTTAGGTTTATTCTTATATCAATTTATTCTTAGTATCATTGCAAAAGCTATTTAAGTAATAAACACTTGAAAAAAGATGAAAAATCGTATATAATCATTCTAGATAATCGATGATTGGGATAAGATTATAAATATTACCCTTTTTAGAGAGCTTGTGGTAAGGTGGAAACAAGTAAGGAATATTTTTGATTATCACCCAGGAGAGAATTACCGAGATGTAGGTAATTACGTAAGTCAGGCGTTAACGACATTTAAGCGCTAGTAATTTTACTAGAACTAAGGTGGCACCGCGATAATACGTCCTTAATTTTAGATTAAGGACTTTTTTTTATTTATAAAAGGAGTGAAATAAGATGGAAAAGAAAAATTATAAAGATACCTTATTAATGCCGAAAACAGATTTTCCTATGCGAGGGAATTTAGGTGTTAATGAAGTTTCCATTCAAGCAAAATGGAAAGATATGGATCTTTACAAAAAAGTAATGGAAAAAAATAAAAATAGAACAACATATATCCTTCATGATGGACCACCATACGCTAATGGGTCTATTCATGCAGGACATGCTCTTAATAAAATTTTAAAAGATTTTGTTTTGCGTTATAAGAATATGTCTGGTTTTAGAGCTCCATATGTACCTGGATGGGATACTCATGGGCTGCCGATTGAAAATGCTTTATCTAAAAACAAAAAAGTTAATCGGAAAGAAATGGAATTATCTAAGTTTAGAGAATTATGTAGTCAATATGCTTTGGAACAAGTTGATACTCAAAGAACTCAATTTAAACGTTTGGGTGTTTTAGGCGAGTGGGATCAACCTTATATCACTCTTAACAAAGAATATGAAGCATCACAAGTCAGAGTGTTTAGTGAAATGGTAAAGAAAGGTTTAATCTACAAAGGATTAAAACCAGTTTATTGGTCTCCTTCAAGTGAAACAGCTTTAGCAGAAGCGGAGATTGAATATCATGATATAATGTCACCTTCTATTTACGTAGCAATGCCTGCAGTAGATACACTAAACAAGCTTCCAAAAAACACTTTCTTTTTGATTTGGACAACTACACCTTGGACTATTCCAGCTAATTTAGCTATAGCAGCTGGATCAGATATTGAATATGTAATTGTAAAATATAACAATAATAATTATGTTGTCAGTAAGGACTTGTTACCAAAACTAAGCGATTTATTGGGGTGGCATAATGCTACTCAAGGACAAAATATTTTTGGTTGGGAACTTGAAGGAATGACATATAAGCACCCACTATATGACCGTATTTCACCGGTGATTCTTAGTGATCATGTAACTGTTGAAGATGGTTCCGGATTAGTTCATATCGCTCCAGGACATGGGGAAGAAGACTTTTTAGTTGGTTTAAAATACAATTTAGAAGTTTACTGTCCAGTTGATTCTAGAGGTGTTATGACAGAAGAAGCGGGTGAAAGATTCGCTGGACTATTTGTGGACGATTGCAACGAAGAGGTTATTAAAGCTTTATTCGAAGGTGGTTATCTTTTAGGTCGTTTTGACTTTAGTCACTCGTATCCACATGATTGGAGAACAAATAAACCAGTAATTTTTAGAGCTACTTCGCAATGGTTTGCTTCTATTGAAAAACTTAAAGATGAAATTTTAAGAGAAATTCAAACTATAAAATGGTATCCTTCATGGGGTGACGTTAGATTAAGCAATATGATTAAGGACAGAGGTAGTTGGTGTATCTCTCGACAAAGAACATGGGGAGTTCCAATTCCTGCTTTCTATACAGAAAATGATACAGCTATTCTTGAACCAGATGTTATAGACTATGTTGCAGATATCTTTTGCCGTGAAGGGTCAAATGCTTGGTTTATTAAAGATGCAAAAGATCTATTACCACCAGGATATACGCATCCAGATTCTCCAAATGGTATATTTAGAAAAGAAACTGACATCATGGATGTTTGGTTCGACTCAGGGACATCACATCATGGAGCTATGAAAGATTTAGGATATGGATATCCAGCTGATTTATACATGGAAGGTAGCGACCAATATCGTGGTTGGTTTAATTCAAGTTTGATTACTGGTGTTGCTACGGAAGGAAAATCTCCGTATAAAACTTTAGTTTCTCATGGTTTTGTTTTAGATGGTGATGGACGTAAAATGTCTAAATCCGAAGGTAATGTTGTAGATCCTAATAAAATTGCTAACAGTTTAGGCGCAGATATTTTTCGATTATGGACGGCTTCTGTAGATTATCAAGCAGATGTTCGTTTATCAGATAACTTAATCAAGCAAGTGTCTGAATCATATCGTAAAATTAGAAATACTATGAAGTTTCTATTAGGAAATATTTTTGATTACGACAATGATAAAAACAAAATTGAATTTGAAGATTTAAATGATATAGATAAATATGTTTTGATAAAAAACAATAATTTAATTAAAGAAGTACTGGAAGCTTATGAAGATTTTAGATTTGATGTAGTTTATCGTAAAATAACTAATTATGTAAACTTTATTTCATCATTTTATTTAGATTTTTCTAAAGATATACTGTACATTGAAAAATCAGATTCTTTTGAAAGAAGAGCAATTCAAACTGTTATATATAAGATACTAGATACATTATTAAAACTATTGACACCTATCTTACCGCATACTACAGCGGAAGCCTATTCATATTTACCGGATAAAAAACTAGCAGATGTTTACTTACTAGATATGCCGAAAGTAGAATCACTTGAATTAGAATTAGAGGAAGCTTTTGATGGTTTTATGGAATTAAGAGAAGATGTTTTAAAAGCTCTTGAAAATGCTCGTAATGAAAAGGTGATTGGTAAAAGTTTAAACGCTCATGTTATTATTTATCCAAAATCTAAAATAGAAAATATTCTTAATAGAATAAATGTAAATCTTGCTCAAGTGTTTATTGTTTCTAAATTTGAAATAGCAAAAGATGGATTTGGTGCCTATAAAGGACAAGATGTTTCAATTGATATTTTAAAAGCTGAAGGACATACTTGCGAAAGATGTTGGCAAGTTGTTCCAGAAGTAGATGAAGATGGTCTTTGTGACCGTTGTAAGAGGGTTATATCCTAGTTAAAAATAAGCCGAACTTCTCGGCTTATTTTGACCTTAATTATTTGACACTAAACTTAATAAATTGTATAATTAACATATAAATATTGGAGGTAAAAATATGGAAATTAATAGATTGATAGATCACACTTATTTAAAGGCTTTTGGTACTAAAAAAGACATTGATAAACTTTTGATTGAAGCTAAGGAGTATAATTTTAAGAGCGTTTGTGTTAATCCTGCTAATGTCAAATATTGTAGTGAGCAGCTCTTAGGAACCGAAGTTTTGACTTGCACAGTAATTGGCTTCCCTTTAGGGGCAAACACAGTTGAAACTAAAGTTTTCGAAACTTTGAATGCTGTTAGCAATGGAGCTGACGAAATTGATATGGTTATAAACATTGGTAAGTTTAAAGAAAAAGACTATGATTATATTGAATATGAAATAAATCAAGTTTGTAAAGCGGCGATTGACAAAACTGTAAAAGTTATCGTTGAAATTTGTTATTTAGATGATGAAGAAATAATTAAAGTTAGTGAAATAGTTGGCAAAACAAATGCGCATTTCATTAAAACATCAACAGGTTTTGGTACTTCAGGAGCCACAAAAGAAGCGGTTAAAATAATGAAAGATAATGTAAACGGAAAAGAAGTTAAAGCTGCAGGCGGAGTTAGAACAATAGAAGATTTAGAAAATATGGTTAAAGCTGGAGCTACTAGAATTGGTACTTCAAACGGCGTAACTTTAATGAATAATCAAGAAGGAACAGGTTACTAATGGGCACATTACAAACTCAAGTTTTTGATCAGTCTAAACGTCTTATAAAAAGCTTTAGTATTGTCAGGTTTTTATTCTATTTTGTAATTACTGTTTCATTTACCTTAGTTATATTTAAACTAGCTAATA
>JBAYZV010000087.1:0-7603 GCA_041672325.1 Candidatus Izemoplasmatales bacterium | reverse complement strand
CGTCCTTCACGTCCTATAATTCTACCTTTCATTTCATCATTAGGTAAAGTTACAACGCTAACAGTAGTTTCTGCAGTAACATCTTGTGCGAGTTTTTGAATAGCTCCAGTAATTATTTCTTTTGCTTTTTTTTGTGCTTCGTTCTTTGCTCGTTCTTCTTCATCACGAATGTAACGATCAATTTCACCAATCATGTCTTCTTTTACACGAGCCATGATAATTTCGCGTGCCTGTTCTACACTGTAGTTGGCAATTTCAAATAATTTTTCGTTTTGTTGTTTGATTAAATTTTCCAATTCAAGGTTTTTTTCATCGATAGCGGTTTTCTTTTGATCTAAAACTTCTTCTTTACGATCTAAATTTAATTCACGTTTATCTAAATTAGAAGAACGTCTTTCTAACAGTTCTTCTCTTTGATGAAGTTTATTTTCAAGAACAGCTACATTTGCTCTCTTTTCCTTTAAAACTTTATCATTTTCTAAATTTAAATTATGAATCTCTTGTTTCGCTTCTAAAAGTTTTTCTTTCTTAAGTCTTTCCGCTTGTGCAATTGCTTTATCAACAATATTTTGTGATTTGTTCTTTGCAGTTTGGAAACCTTTTTCCACAACTGCTACTCGGATAATAAATCCTGCTAACGAACCAACAAGTAAACCAACTAAACTGGAAATAATAATAATCCATATGTCTGGCATTATTAAATCTCCTTCTTTGTTTAAATTTTTTATATAGAATTATATTATATACTAAATATTTGTTCTTACTAAATATTATATATTAATTTTCTATCATAGTCAAAAGGTATTTCTTATTTACTTTAAATTTTTATATATATACAAACAAAAAAAAGAGAACTTAAAAAGTTCTCTTATTCCTGCATTTTAGTTTTTACAGCACTATAAATCTCCTCATATATCTCAGGATTATCCTCTAAATATTTTTTAACGTTTTCGCGTCCTTGTCCAATTTTTGCATCATTATAAGCGTACCACGCACCACTTTTCTTTATAATATCCATATCACTAGCAATATCAACGATTTCGCCAGTTTTAGATATTCCCTTGCCAAAAACTATATCAACTTCACAAGTCTTAAATGGTGAAGCTACCTTGTTTTTAACAACTTTAACTTTAGCTTTGTTTCCAACAATATCTGTGCCTTCTTTTATTTGTTCACCTTTTCTAATTTCTAATCTAATAGATGCATAAAACTTTAGAGCTCTACCACCGGGAGTTGTTTCAGGATTACCAAACATTACTCCAACTTTTTCTCTAATTTGATTAATGAAAATTGCAATACATTTGCTCTTAGATAAAGCTCCAGATAACTTACGCATAGCTTGTGACATTAGACGAGCTTGTAATCCGATATGACTATCTCCCATTTCGCCTCTTATTTCGGCTTCCGGAACTAATGCAGCCACACTATCGATAACAACCATGTCAATAGCTCCACTTCTTATTAATGCTTCTGCTATTTCTAAAGCTTGTTCACCAGTATCGGGTTGAGAAAGAATCAATTGATCTATATCAACACCTAAATTTTTTGAATAAACAGCATCTAACGCGTGTTCAGCATCGATAAATGCAGCATATCCCCCAGCTTTTTGCGTTTCTGCAATTGCATGAAGCGCAAATGTAGTTTTACCACTAGACTCAGGACCATAAATTTCTATAATTCTACCTTTAGGATAACCATATACTCCTAAAGCTTTGTCTAAAGAAATTGACCCTGAAGAAATTGTTTCAATGTCCATAGCACGATTTTCGCCTAGAATCATGATTGAACCTTTTCCATATTCTTTTTCTATTGTTTTAATTGCAAGTTCTAAATTCTTTTCTCTAGTTTTATCATCCATAATTTTCTCCTTAAAAAGTCTAGTTAAATACTACTACTTATAAAGCAAAATTCTTTAAATTTCTTTTAAAATAAAATTCTTACTTCTTAAAAAATAATCTACCGCTGAATAAATTGTTAATAAAACGCAAAGAATAGTCATAACAATTCCAATTATAGAAATAACTTGACCACCAAATGGCATAATAAAGAAGTAATAAGAAATTGTCACCATAAGAAGTGCGGTCTTAATCTTTCCACTAAAATGAGCTGCGACAACAGTACCTTCATTCATAGAAACTAATCTAATTGATGTTACTATTAAATCACGAGTTATAATAATTAAAACTACCCAGAAAGGCATCCACATATACAATCCATTTAAGTTTGTATAGTAATATATTGTCAACAATAACAATGTTGTTGTTACCAATAATTTATCTGCTAATGGATCTATAAACTTTCCAAAAGTTGTAACTATATTTCTTTTTCTAGCTATATTACCATCTAAGAAATCAGTAAATGAAGCTATTATAAATAATAAACCCATAATATACAAACCTAAATTAGCTAAAACGCTATCTAGTTGTTTGTTTAATAAGAAAACTATTACGATAACAGGAGTAATAAAAATCCTAATCATCGTCAATTTATTCGGTAAATTCATTAACTATTCCTCCTCAGGAAGATTTACGTTATGGTAAATTTCTTGAACATCATCAATATCATTAGCTATGTTTAAGAAATGATTAAACTTTCTTAAACTATCTTCATCTAAATCAATTGTTGAATTAGGTAACCAAACTACTGAATCATTGAAAAATTCTAATTCTTTATTTGTTGACTTAAGACTTTCTATAATATGGTCCAAGTCGCTAGGTGCGCCAGTAACCATAATTAAATCTTCATCAGCTTCAATATTCTCAACTTCACATTCATTTTCTAATAAAACTTCAAAAGCTTCTTCTTCTGTTAAACCTGTAAACGTGATATAAGAACAATAACTATATTGATAAGAAACAGAATTTTGAACACCTAAGTTACCACCAGTTTTAGTAAAACAAGCTCTTACTTCGCCAAAAGTACGATTAACATTATCTGTTAAACACTCAACGATAATTGTACAGCCTCCTGGTCCAAAGCCCTCATACCTCACTGGAGCGTAATCTTCCCCAACTCCGCTTTTTGTTTTTTCTATATTTCTCTTGATAACATCTCCAGGAACTTGATTTTGTTTAGCTCTTTCTATAATTCTTTTCAAAGTGATATTACTATCAGGATCTGTACCCCCTGTTTTTGCAGCCATATATATTTCTTTACCAAATTTAGCATATAATTTCGACTTAACAGCAGCGGTTTTCTCCATAGCTGCTTTTCTTACTTCATGTGCTCTTCCCATTTTATTTCACCTTTTTTTATTTTAGTATTGTCTTGATTTAACTCAATTCTTTCCAATTTATTTAAATGCCCTAATGCACGCTTAAAAGCAGATTTGGACATATGAAACACTTGATATATTTGATCAACATCACTTTTATCTGTGAACGGCATAATTCCATCGTGATCAAGCAAGTATTGATAAACAATATTAGCATCCTTATCTAACATTATTTCTTTTTGTGCAATTAATGTACCAGAGTAATTACCACTCTCATTTTTAGAAATGATTTTAACTGATAACTTTTGACCGATTCTTGGCATTTCACGATAATTATTTTTATGAATAAATACTTCATGTCCTTCTTCAGTAAAAGCAATAATACCAGTTTCTATATAATACATTTGATAAGCATGACAAAACTCTTGAATTGGAAGACTATCTTCGGGATTCAATTTCATTTTTAATTCATGTCTTGATAAAAGACGAGCAAATAAACGATCATGCTTAACAGCCATAGTAACAAATATTTTATCAGTTGGCTTAGGCCATAAACGATGAGTCTTGGGCAAATCATCAATGCTTAGTAATAAATCTTTAACTAAGCCATAGTACAAAAACGCTCCATAATTGTAATTCGTAGATACCACTTCTAACATAGCAACTTCATCAACAAATAAGGATGGTGGCTTGGTTGAAGCAGTAACACGACCTAAATTGTCATCATAAAGAAAAACATCGATTAGTTCACCAATCGCATATGGTTTTTCAGCTTCTTTTTTATGTAAAAATATTTCCTCAAAGCCATCAGTTAAAATATAACTGATATCTGCTTCGCGCTTGACTTCTAAGCGATTGATTTTTCCTAATTCCATAAATATTTTTGTTAATCTCCTATTCTTAAGTATTATAACAAAAAAAAGAAGCGTTGTCTATAAACTCTTCTTTTATCTTCTTCAAAAATCAAACAACTCGCTCTTCTTTTTCTTTCTCGATAATGGGAATTGAATTATATCTAAATTTTCTAACAAAATCTCTAAGAGAATACTCGCAATACTCCCATCCCTTATCAAATGCCTTCGCAATATAATTATTGTAGAGACCCAAGATTTCTCTTTCATCATAAGCTTGGATTGAAAAGACTATATTATATCGTTTATCGATAATTATATATTGATTATACTTTCCAGCAGCCATAATAAACTTGCTTACCCAAAAATGATATCCATAATTCCTAGATGTTCCAGAATCTATAATCTGTTTAGTTAAGGCTTGATCAAGATATTTCTTTGAAACAATTACTTCATCATTCCAAACCCCATCATTTAGAATTAAGTGTCCAAATCTAGACATATCCTGTAAAGTTATATTTAGACCGCTATAACCAAAATTATAATTATTAATACCACTCCAACTAGGTTTTTGAATTCCTATTTTTTTATAAAGATATTCATTCAAAAAATCATTCATTGATTTACCAGTTACTTTAGTAACGATAGCTGAAAGTATAAAACTAGCAAAATTATTATATAAAAAAGTAGATCCAATTTCATTAACTATTGGAATATTAAAGAACATTTCAAATGGATTTGATTGTGGTGTTATGTTAGAAAACTGATTACTTTCTTGCCCTACAGTCATTGTTAACAAATGTCTTATCCTTAGTTTTTCATATTCAGGTAAGTAATTTTTAATTTCATCATTAAAATAGAATAAAACAAAATTATCAATATTAATAAGATTCATATCCACCAATATACCAATAGCTATTGATGTGAACGATTTTGATACAGAATAAACATTTGAACTTGATTCTATACCAAAATCATGAGCATAAGCTTCAAAAACTTTTTCGCCTTCATGAACTAACATCATCGAATGAATATTATACTTCTCTTCTTCAATTTTGTTAAACATATCAACCAATAAACCTTTGTTAACTCCAGCATCTTTACAAGATTTTTTACCAAATTCTAATTTAGGAAAAATCATTTCTCTTAACCTCCAATATTATTTATTATTAATTCTTTATAAAAATATGTCGCCTCTACTAAAGATTTAATTCTAATAGACTCATTATTACCATGCATTTTCTTTAACTCTTCATTATTCATTCTTACCGGAGAAAATCTTAGATTAGCATCACTAACTTCGGAATAGAAACGACAATCTGTTCCCCCTAACATTACATAAGGACTTACTAAAGCATCAGGAAATGTTTTACTAATGATCTCCGCAAGATATTTATAACCTTCACCAGTTATATCAACGATACTTGAAACATCTCTTTGATTAACAATTTCTGCGTGAATATCGTATTTCTTTGCGATTTTCTCGATCACTTTAAAACTTTCTTCAGCATTTTGAATTGGATGTGTTCTTAGATTAGCTATAACATAAGCTTCCGATGGAATAACATTTTCTGCATCTGAGCCTTTCATCATCGTAAAAGCAATAGTAGTTGATAAAAGCGCACGTCCAAACGGACTAAGTTTTGGCAATAATTTTGTGATTAGCCCTTTAAAAAGCCACATATTACCAAAAAGATATTTATATATACCTTTCATACTAGGTGCAGCTATTCTAAATAACTCTTCAACTTCTTTGATCATTTCTGTTTTTAATGGAAAATGGTTTTCAATGTCATTAACCATCGCACTTAACCTTGCTATTGGTGTGTTTTTCGGTGGTGTTGACGAATGACCACCGTGTGATTTAGCAGTTAATTTTATATCTACATATCCTTTTTCCAATATACCTACTACAGCCATTGGTCTATCTAAAGATGGTAATGCATTGCTTAAAACTGTTCCACCTTCATCAACTACTAAAAATGGTTTTATATTGTTTTCTTTCAACCAATTAACTGTAAGTTCTGCTCCAAATCCACTTGTTTCTTCATCAGTAGAACTAGCCAAATATACATCATTTTCAGGAACATAACCACTAAGTATCAATTCTTCACACGCTTGATAAAAACTATAAACAGTTGATTTTGTGTCTAAAGTCCCCCTTCCGTAAATCTCATCTCCGACAATTTTTCCAGAAAAAGGTTCGTAATCCCAGTTTGAATCAACTGCAGGCACAACATCGATATGGCTCATGAGTAATAAAGGTTTTTTAGAACTTTTACCTTTCCATTTTAAAATTAAAGACTCACCATGAAATTCCATTAAATCCATCATCTTAAAAACATTTGGAAACAACTCTTTCATGACTTCTTTTAGTTCAATAAAACTTGATGAATTATTCTCTCTCTCATCAAAAGAAATTGTCTTTACTTGAATCATTTTTTGAAAACGCAAAGCATATTCTTCAGCATGAGAATAATCTAAATCAAGCATTTTATCAATTGGTTTGCTTTTAATAAAAATTGTTCTAATAAGTGCAATTAACAACAAAACAATTAATATTCCTAATATCCCAAGAATTACATATACCGCAACCATATATTAATATCCTCCTAAATCAATTGTTTTTTCCAAAGTATTCTAGCTACTATAATAGTAACTATTGCTTCTATTAAAATTACTATAACAATATTTCCATATACGAAACTAGGAGCTATAATACTTAAAACAATCACAAATAATAAAGGTGCAATAACTAATTTCAAATGATTCTTAAAGTATTTATATCCTAAAGCTCCAAACAAAGCAGAAACTACCCAGTTAAAAGCTGGAGCCAGCACAGGTGAATTTAAGATAGGCCTTAATGGAATTAATAAAGCTACACCTAAAGACATAATAACAACTGTTGTTATCGAAGAGAAAGCAACGGCAATCGTTGAAACTATTTCGTTTTCTTCCGTGTTAATTTCTGTACCCACTATTTCTTTTGCATTCATAACGCATGGGATTTTTAAGTTAACTAAATTACCAGTTATAAAGGCTAAGTATGTTCCACTAGTTCCTAATATTGGCCCATAAGTTATTACTTCAATAATCCCACCAGGCAAATAAAGAACCGATAAAGCAATAACCCCAACCACCAACTGATTAGCATCAGGTGAAACTCCTGTAATTACCCAAATAAGAATTGGAACGGCAAACATAACACATATACCTATTATGGTGAATATACGACCATAGAAGTGCATTCTAGAACGATATTCTTTCATTAGTAAATACCTCCCATACCTAAGAATACAGCTAAAGCCATACCTAGTATCATTGACAATGATAGTTGGAAGTTTTCCAACCATTTTTGATTTTTCTTTTGAACCAAATAATCAAAAAATGCCATAAAAATAAACGAAGACATAAATACAATCAACGGTACAAAAGTCGTTTTATTCAAAATATTATCAGTATATACGCCATCAACAATCTCTTTAACTTCATAGTTAATCATCTTACTAAAAGCATCTCCAAAGTAAGCTGATATTAA